>JAFGEN010000139.1 GCA_016931595.1 Candidatus Aminicenantota bacterium
CTCCTGGAACAGGGCGAGCCGCCGGCCTGCGTCTCGAGCTGTCCGATGCGGGCCTTGAGCTTCGGCGACCTGGAGGAACTCAAGGCGCGTCTTGGGGGGCAAGCCTCCGTCTTTCCCCTTCCGCCGGAGGAACAGACCGAGCCGGCTCTCCTCATCAAGCCGCATCCGGCGGCGGCCCGGGCAGAAGCGCTC
The DNA here is from genome assembly GCA_016931595.1 of Candidatus Aminicenantota bacterium. Taxonomy (GTDB): domain Bacteria; phylum Acidobacteriota; class Aminicenantia; order Aminicenantales; family UBA4085; genus JAAZPG01. Next base: position 193 of record JAFGEN010000139.1, read on the forward strand.
GAATCCGGCACGGCCAACAGGGAGGAAGTCGCCCGATGAATCTGCTTGAATGGCCGCTCGTCGCCTTCACCCTGCTCTTCCAGGCAGGGGCCGGAGCGGCGGTTTTTTTCTGGACTGCATCCGGAAAGGGGACCGGGCTTGCGCCGGATCTGATTCTTCTCGTCTCCGCGGCCGTTTCCGCGCTTTTGTCCCTTTTTCACCTCGGACGGCCGTTTCGGGCCCCCCGGTCGGTCGTTAACCTCGGCCGGTCCTGGCTGAGCCGGGAAATCCTCTTCCTCATCGGTTTCGGAGCATCGGCGGCCGGCCTGGTCGCCGATGAGATCTTCAATCTGAACGCCGAAGGAGTCTTCCTGCCGGCAGCCGCTATCCTCGGCCTGGCCTGCGTTTTCGTCATGGCGAAGATCTATACGCTTCCGTCCGTTCCGGACTGGAACACCTGGCGGACGCCGGGGGCGTTTTTCTCCGCGACATTCGTTCTCGGCGGAACCATCGCGGGCGTCACCGTCGACGGCCTGAAAATCCCCGTTCTGGCCGTGCTCGCCGCCGCCTTCTTTTTCACCCTCGTTTTCTCCCCCCGGTTCGGACTGGCCGGCCGACGGGCGACGGCCCTGGGTTTCCGTCCCGACCCGGCCTGGCCGAAAATATTCGCCGTCCGCATAGCCCTGCTGGCCGCGGCATTTCTTTTCTGGGGCTTGGCCTGTCTTATCCCTGAATCGGCCTCTTGGACCGGGTACGCTTCGCTCGGCGCGGCCGTCGCTTCGGAAGCCGTCGGCCGTCTCCAGTTCTACGACATTCCCCTGGGCCTCTCGCCGCGGAGCTGAAATCTTCCGTTCGGATTATTCGGCGAAACCGAACACCCGGAACGGAGCCTCGTCGGGTCTTCCGCCGGCCGCGTGAAGAACGGGCTCGGCGCCGAGCAGCATGATGACGCAAGCGTACGTTCCGTCGTTGCTGATGCCCGAGCCGCGGTCGGAATGGAACCATGACCTGCCTCTTAGCCGAAATAGGAGACGTCGCCCGGGCGATGAACTCCAGATTAGCCATCGACTCTTGCTCCCCGTCCTTAAGGCCGATACGGTAGCCTACCCGGCCCTCCGGCTCGATAAATTCGAGCCGTTCCAAGGAAACGACCGGCCGGATCATGGACTTCCCCACCCGCTCGGCTTCGGCCTTGGTTTCGGTCCGAACCAAACGATGAACGTTGAATCCGGAATGCCGTCAGGAGAGGAGGCGCTCGGCCCATTCAGGTCGCAGCCATCCCTTGGCCACATGCTTCGCCGGAAGTTCCCGGGCAAAGATCGCTCCTTTCGGGACAGGGCCCGCCTCAACCTGCCGGTTTTTCCAGGCCCTCCGTCCGGTCAACGGCGCGGCGAGTGAGAGTTGAAATTTCCCGCCAATTGGGTATAATCCCCGTGGCATATCATAAGAAGTAGGCGGATTTATGACGAAAAATAGAACGGCCCTTGTCCCCGAAGAGGGGAAATCCGCGTCCGGTTCCGCCGCTTAACGCCTCTCCGCGATAACCGGCCGGCTTTTTCCTCTCCAACCCACCCCCGCAGTCCGTTTTTCCCTTTGGCAAACAGACCGTACGAAAAGCGAGGAACGATGTTCACATACAAAAAGGATTCGGCATTCAATTCCGGAATGAAACGAGTTTCGGGAGGAATTGAATGACCTGAAGGCGGGTCGGCGATTCCCCCCTTGGCGCTTATTCGGCCATGACGCGGAGGAATCAATCATGAACAGGGAATATCGGTCCGGCGAATTTGTCTGCAAGTTCTGCCGGAGGCCCGTGAGCAACTCGTCCTACGGCACGAAACATCGAAACCATTGCCCTTACTGCCTGCACAGCGTACACGTCGACGAAGAGACGGGCGACAGGATGTCGGGATGTAAAGGCCTGATGGTGCCGATCGCGGTGACGACAAGGGACAAAGGAGAGTGGGCGCTGGTCCACAGATGCAACGCCTGCGGCTTGATCAGAATCAACCGCATCGCCGGCGACGACAGCGAAGCCTCGCTTGTCGCGCTGGCCCTGAGGCCGCTCACCTGCCTCCCGTTCCCGATCGAAACGATGATGGGTTATTATTGATTGCGGCAAGGCGGCGGGCCGGGGCTCGAGTCCCGGTCCGCCGTTCTTTTTATCGGCGGGCTTCGCCGCACTGCCATCGATTAGGGCGACGATTCGTCTTTCCCACGCGAGGCTTCCGAATCAGGACAAAACCGCAGCGGGAATTCCTGCCGTCCAGATCCCTCCCGACGACCTCCTTGACCACCGGCCCGAAAAATGCCGCCCTCATTCGGAATCGTCGGAGGCGAAGCGGAAAACCCGGAACGGGACCTCGTCGGGTCTTCCCCCGGCCGCGTGAAGAACGGGCTCGGCGCCGAGCAGCATGATGACGCAAGCGTACGTGCCGTCGTTGTTGAGGCCCGAGCTGCGGTCGGAATAGAGGGATTTCAACACGGCCAGGTTGAGCGCCGCCGAGTTTGCGGGAAGCGCCTTCCGCAGATGGGCGAAGCGGCGGCACCGCGAACCGTAGGCGGCCAAATCCATCCCTTGCTTTTTCAAAGCTTCGGCGAAACTCGGGGCCAGATCGTCATTGACCACGGGGTGGTTGGTGTGAAAGGTGAACTCGGCCCCGGGGAAAGGCAAAAACGGGACCATTCGGCCGGCCGAGCGTTCATAGCAGACCGCCTTGTCGGGACCTCCGAGCATGTAGGTTTGCGGCGCCGCCGGGGGAATATCGCGAAGGAATTTTTCCGCCTCCTTCAAGGACGCCTGCCTCAGAAGGCCGCGGATCACGAACGCGACGGGGAGCCCCTTGGTCGAGGACGCGAGCTGGGTGACGGCATTGACGCAGACGCCGACCGACCGATCGTTCAGCCCCGTCATGGCCGTCAAGCCCGGAACGGTCAGGACCAGGGCCTCGGGCATCTTCCCGTCCCCCCGGATTCTCAGGATCGTTTGAAAGCCGTGATAGAAAGAAGGAACATCCATCGTCTGGGAGACGAAGGCGGGACCGCCCCCACGCGGACCGGCGGCGATCGTCGTGCATTTTTCCCGAACGGCGGCCCGGCCTTGAACCCACATCTCATCGATCAGCTGATAGGCGAACATGGTCTCAAAATCGAATCCGGCTCCGTCGGCGATCCCCCGGACTTCGTCCAAAAGCCCCGGGGTCCATCGCTCGATGGCGGGCTTGAAGTCCGTGAAGGCCAGAAAGCTCCGGATGAACGTTTCGGCGGGCATGTCATAGGTTTGGGCAAGATCAGCCTTCCAACGTCCGACCATCTCGATGATCTCCGCTTTCAGAGCTTGCCCGTGGGCCAGGCCCATTTCGTATGGAGAGCCCTGCAAATCGAGGAACCGGATCTCGCCGCCAACGGCGGCCGGGGCGCAGAAGGACCGGACGGCCATAACAGCCGAAAAACAGGCCAGAGTCGCAAATCTCAACATGGTCCACCTCGTATTCCGACAATAGTGTCTGCTCGGGGCGACGGACGCCGGGAAACCCGGCAGCCCTGCCCCCCTTCTCGGACGGAGCATGAGCCCCATCCCGCGAAACGGATTTCTTATCACGGGATTTCGTTTCCGGTAAAAGCCCGGTATTCCTCGGGCGTGTTGATATTGGCCGGGATATCGCGACGCTCGAACGGGACTTCCCGCATTTTCACCCGTCCGAAAAGCGGCAAGATGCTCCGCTCGCCGCTTCGCAGGAGAGCTTCGATATCGGGGACGACGGATTTCCGGTAGACCCCCAGGAGCGGTTCCCGCAATCCTCCGTAGGTGACGACGATCGCAATGTCGGCGCCGGCCGAGGCGGCGGCGATTTTTTGGACGACGGCGGCCGAAAGGCCCGGCGCGTCGCAGGCCAGGATGAAGACGGCCTCGTTTCGGGCGTTCCGCAGGCCGGTGAGGATGCCTCGTAGGGGCCCTTCCCCGGACACGTCGTCGGCGGCCGTCCTCCAGGAAAGAGAAGGCACATCCTGCCCCGGGCTTACAACGACCAGGACTTCATTGAAAAGCTTCTCCAGCGGCCGGACGGTCTCCTCGATCAGGGTGGACCGGCCGTACGGGAGAAAGGCCTTGTCCCGGCCCATCCGCCGGCTTTGCCCGCCGGCCAGCACAGCCAGGGTCATCGTCGGCGAATCGGCATCCCGGGATTTCATCAAACCGTATTGTATCCCGAAACGGCCTTCACCCGGGAAACGAGCCGCCGAACCGCTTCCGCGAGGCGTTACTTTTCGATTCTGTCTCCGGTGAGATCGAGTCCGAGGCCTTCGTTGACGAGATGGAGGCGGGTGTATTTCCCTTCGGCGTTTTTCAGGAATTCGATGTCCCAGTGCCCCTCGTCGGGATCGTCGATGAAGAATTTGCCTTCTTTCCCCTCGACCGGAGTCGGGACGTCCGCCGTATCGGATCGGGAGGACTGGAAGAAGAACTGTCCATTGGCATAGGAGACCTTCACCGTGAGAGTGCCGCCGCTATCGAATGCGCTAATATCGAACAGGTATTCGCCGCAATAGGCGGCAAAGGGATTATCCGTACCCTGTCCCGGTTCCAGGGCGAACGATAGGGCGGAACAAAAAATAGCGATCGTCACAAACAGCCGGGCATTTTTTCTCATGAAGGCATCTCCTGTGTCAAAGGCGCTACCTGTCAATACGATCCGCCCCGGAAAAAAGTTTCCCGGGCCGCAAGGAGGAGGGCGGATGAGCCCGCCGCGCGTTTCCTGTATAATCGAGCCATGCCCGGACCGCAGCCGAAAAAGAGCAAGGGGTTCGCCACCGTACTGGCCGGCCGATACCCCGGCCTCGTGGAGAAAATCCAGGCCTTGATCGTCGAGGCCGAGCGGTCCTTTGCCGGAAACGCCCCCGAAGCAGAGGGAAGTTTTCTCTGGGAGCACACCCTTCACGTGGCCGGGCTGGCCTTCAAGCTGGCGGAGACGGAAAAGCGCGATCCAGTCCTGGCCGCCGTCACGGCGCTTTTCCACGACGCCGGAAAGTTCGTCGAAGGCCGCTATCATGCCGGGGAAATCCCCGAAGAAGAGACGGCCGCGGTCTTGGCCGAAAAACTGCTGCCTCGATCCCGGATGAACGCAACCGAACGCCGGACCGTGGTCTCCTCACTCCGCGCCCTCTACCGGGAAGGAAGCGAGCCGAATCCGCAGGCCGACCTGGTTCACGACGCCGATTTCCTGTCCAAGTTCGGATTCCTGGGCGTAGCTTCATTTTTCACCAAGTCGGCCCTCCGCGGCCGTCCCCTCCGTGACGCCGCGGTCCATTCGCTGAGCAAGGAACTGACCTACGCCGCCTGTCTCCCCCTCAACATGCGGACAAAATCGGGCCGCGACCTGGCCGTTCGAAAGTCCGCCGACTCCCTGGCCTTCTATCGCTCGTTCTTGAACGAGCTCCGGACGATTCATGACCTTCCGTTCCGAATCCATAC
>JAFGEN010000140.1 GCA_016931595.1 Candidatus Aminicenantota bacterium
GGGCGATCCGAGTTGGCATTCATGTGTTCATATCCCGTTGAAGTTCACAAGCTCGACGCCGGCCCGCCGGGCGATGGCCGGCAGTCCCGGGTCGAGGAGGGCTTGGAGCTCGCCTTCCCGGAACGCGTTGATGTAATAACGACCCACTTCGGCCTCGACGTCAAACAGCTCCGCGCTCTGAAAACCGGGATGGACGCCGATTTCCGCCGTGCCTTCGCCGCCGCGCCGGAAGATTTCGCGATACCGGGACGCGTCCATCCGGCCGCTATTACATATACCATAAAACCGTTCGGTGATCACGAAGCCGGCCTCCAGAACCCGTCTCCTCATGAGGGCGCAGCCGGTCGAAAGCCAGGCCGCTTTGAGCGACTGGACCGGGTGCCGGGACAAGCCCCATTCCCGAATGAAGCGGACTTTCCGGAAACCGAATTCCCGCCCCAGGCGCAGGACGATCTTGAAGACGGGAGGGAACGCATGCATGTGCTTTTCGCTGTCGAGATGGGTCAGGGGAAGTCCCGTAGCCTGGCCTTTCTCCATTTGGGCCCGAAGTTCCCGCTCGATTTCCGAAGACGCGATCCGGCCCAGGGCCAGATCCCGAAGGATCCGTCCCGGCTTGGCCAGAAACCGGCCGTCCGGCCCCAGGAGAGAGGGAATGGTCCCGGGCGGAGACAGAGGCCGGCCCCGGACAATATTGAGATGAAGGCCAACGCCGAGGGTGGGCGTCTCCCTGGCCAGGGAGACCGCCTGGTCAAATCCCGGCGTGTTGACCATTAGGGTGGCGCTGGTCAGAATCCCCCGGCGATGGGCCAGGACGATCCCCTCGCTGACCGGGGCGCACAGGCCGAAATCGTCGGCGTTGATGATGATTTTTCTCATCCCGAAATCCGCCCTCAGGGTACACTTTTGCCGCCCGGCGTGCAAGAAATGAAGGGTAAAAACTCATCTTTTCGCATCTTAAGAAAACAAAAAATATTGGAATTTGAGAATTTTCGCGAATAATTCAGGTAAAATGGCCCCCATGTGCGGAATCTGCGGATTCGTCGATTCGGGCGGGGTGGGTCCGGGCGCCGAAGCTCTGCTCAAACGGATGACCGACGCCATCGTCCACCGCGGACCCGACGACGAGGGATTTTTCGTCGACGGGCAGGCCGCCCTGGGGATGCGCCGTCTCAGCATCATCGACTTGGCCACCGGCCATCAGCCGATCCACAACGAGGACCGGACCGTCTGGATCGTCTTCAACGGGGAGATCTACAACTTCCCCGAGATCAAGAAGGACCTGGAAGGGCGCGGGCACTCTTTCTACACGAACGCCGACACCGAGGTCGTCGTCCATCTCTACGAGGAGCGCGGGCCGGATTTTGTCGAAGCCCTCAACGGAATGTTCGCCGTCGCCCTTTGGGACGCCAAACGCCGGCGCCTCATCCTGGCCCGCGACCGCATGGGAGTCAAGCCGCTCCACTATCGCCTCGACGGCGGCCGCCTCACCTTCGCCTCGGAGATCAAAGCCCTTCTCCAGGCGCCCGGGGCCAGGGAAATCGACCTGGATTCACTCTCGAGATTCTTCACCTTCGAATACATCCCGGCACCGCGCTCCATTTTCAAGGGGATACGGAAACTGCTGCCCGGACACCGGCTGGTGTTCGAGGACGGGCGGGCCGCGGAAACCTGCTACTGGGATGTCCGGCACGCCGAGCACAAAATCCGGCCGCGGCCGGAAGAAGACTATTGCCGGGAAATCATCGACCGGCTTCGGGAATCGGTCCGGCGGCGCCTCATCAGCGATGTTCCTCTCGGGGTGTTTCTCAGCGGCGGCATCGACAGCAGCGCCATCACGGCCCTGATGAGCGAAGTCGCCGGGGCAGGGATCAAGACCTACTCCATCGGGTTCCGGGAAAAATCGTTCGACGAGCTGGACGCGGCCCGAATCGTGGCCGCAAAGTTCGGGACGGATCACACCGAGTTCGTCGTCACCCCGGCCGAGGTCAGCGGCCTGGTCCCGACCCTAGCCGGCTTCCTCGACGAACCTCTGGCCGACGCCTCGGTCATCCCGACCTACGTGATCTCCAAGCTGGCCCGCCCGCACGTGACCGTGGCCCTGGTCGGAGACGGAGGGGACGAGCAGTTCGGGGGATACGACACCTACAAGGCGTACAAGATGGCCCGCTGGTACCGAAAAGTCCCGGGCTTCGTCCGCCGGGGCCTGGTCCGGCCCGTCGTCCGAGCCCTTCCGGCTTCGGCCAAGCGCCTGAGCTTCGAGTTCAAGGCAAAAAAGTTCATCAGCGGGGTCGAATACCCGCCCGAAACCGCCAACATCATCTGGTGGGGGGCCTACCCGCCGGAAATGCGCGAACGTCTGTTTTCCTCCGACGTCCTGGCCCGGATGACGGAGGATCCTTTCGCCCCGGTCGCTTATCACTCCGCCCGGACGCAGGCGGCCGACCCGCTGGACCGAATCGCCTACCTCGACCTGAAGCTTTACCTTCAGGACGACCTCCTGCCCAAGGCCGACCGGATGAGCATGGCGGCGTCGCTCGAGCTCCGCTCTCCGTTCCTCGATTACACGTTCGTCGAATACGCCGCCACGATTCCCTCCTCTCTCAAGCTCAAGGGCTTCGCGTCCAAGTACATCCTGAAGAAAGCCCTGGCCGGGCGGCTTCCGGACTCCATCCTGAAAAAGAAAAAAATCGGATTCGACATCCCCCTGGGCGCTTGGATGCGCGGCGACCTCAGGGACTTCGTCCGGGATACCCTCGCCCCGGAACGGCTCCGCCGACACGGGTATTTCAACGAGGCCTTCGTTTCCGGCATCCTGAAAGAGCATTTCGACGGCTCGCACAACCATCGCCAGCTTCTCTGGCCGCTGATCATCTTCCAGAATTGGCACGATCGCTACGCGAAGCCGCCGGCGGAATAGAGGGAATGTATTGCGCGCGAAAATCGATCCCCTTCATCCCGTCCGGGTGACGCGGAAGGCTGTCCTCGGCCTGTTCCGCGAGGCCGGCCCCCTTATGAGAGCCTACCTGCGGGTCAAGTTCCGCATCTGCCCCATCCTCCGGATGGAGGCCTATATTCCCGACAAGGGGATGATCGTCGACCTGGGCTGCGGAAACGGCCTGTTCGCAGCCATCCTGAAGCTGGGCTCTCCGGCCAGGGAGATCGTCGGGATCGACCTCGACGCCCGGAAAATCGCCGAGGCCCGGAAATCCCTGGGGAACATCCCCCACCTGGATTTCCGCCTGGGCGACGTCGCGGCCGTCACCTACCCCCCGGCCGATGTCTACACGATCATCGACGTCCTCTATTTGATCCCCTTTGCGGCCCAGGAGCGCATCCTTCGAATGTGCGCCGCCGCCCTGCCCCCCGAAGGAACGCTGGTCCTCAAGGACATGGACAAGAAACCCCGCAGGAAATACGCCTGGAACGCGATCCAGGAGACGCTCGCGGTGAAGATCATCGGCTTCACCCTCGGCTCGCGGTTTTACTTCCGGAGCCGGGCCGATTATGCCGCCCTGCTCGAAAGCCTGGGGTTCGCCGTCGATATCGTTCCCCTCCACAAGGGCTACTGGTACCCGCATATCCTGTTCATCGCAAGAAAAAAATAAAGCAATCTCCTAATGGCCAAAAATAACTCCCAGAGGACGCATAGCGGGGGGGTTGTTTTCGGCCATTAGAGATTGCGCTCATAAGCCATCGAACTTGATACGAGCCCCACGATGTGGCATAAATACGCGTGATGAACTCTTCCCTGACGGTCAAGACGAGCTGCGTCCATTTCAAGGGCGAAAAGCCCTGCATTTTCAAGCGGACCTGCGACGGCTGTCCCCATTTCAAGACCTTCGGCCCGAAAATCCTTATCCTCAAGTGCCGAGCCCAGGGCGACGTCCTTCGGACGACCCCGATTCTCTCCGGGCTCAAGCGGGCCTTCCCCGATTCCTTCATCACCTGGGTCGTGGATGAAGAGACTGTCGACCTTCTGCGAGACATCCCCCGGATCGACCGGGTCCTCCCGCTGAACACGGAAACCGCCCTGGCGCTCCGGGCCCAGCGCTTCGACCTCGTTTATTCCCTCGACAAGGACCCGGGGCTGACCGGTCTGGCGATGCTGGTCGACGCTCCCCGCAAATACGGCTTCGGGCTGAACGAGCACGGAAACGTCTTCGCCCTGACCCCGGCCGCCGCCTATGCCCTTCGGCTTGGGGTCGACGACAAGCTCAAGTTTCGGGTCAATAAAAAAACCTATCAGCGGATGATTTTCGAAGCTTCCGGGCTCGAGTACAAAAAGGACGATTACGTCTTCGTTCTGGCCGACGCCCACCGGCGGAAAGCGAGTGTCTTCTTCGAAAAGAACAAGGTCCCCAATGGCCGCCTCAACATCGGGCTGAACACCGGGGCCGGGGCCAAGTTCACGACCAAGCAGTGGCCCGAGGCTCATTTCCTGAAGCTCATCCCCCGGCTGAAAAAAGAGCTCAAGGCCAACGTGTTCCTCCTCGGCGGGCCGCGGGAAAAGGCCCTGAATCTGCGCCTGGCCCGGAAGGCCGGGGTCAAGGTCTTCGACACGGGAACGGACAATTCCCTTCTCGAATTCGCCGGGTTCCTGGACCGGATGGACGTCGTCGTCTGCTCCGACACCCTGGCCATGCACCTGGCCCTGGCCTTGAAAAAGAAGACCGTGGTCCTGTTCGGCCCGACCTGTCCGCAGGAGATCGAGCTGTACGGCCGCGGCCTGAAGCTGTTCGCCGGGACCGACTGCGCCCCCTGTTACCGGCAGACGTGTCCCAAGCCGGTCTGCATGATTCGCCTTTCGCCCGGACAAGTCCTCCAGGCCGTCCGGGAGGTCGCCGGCCGGTGAGCGCGCCTTCGGGCCGGCCGCTTCTCGCGGTGATGCTCCCGACCTACAACGAGCGGGAGAACATCGCCGACCTGGTCGAGGCCATCCTCGCCCTGCCCCTTGAGGCCGACATTCATGTCCTCGTGGCCGATGACAACTCACCCGACGGGACCGGCCGCTGGGCCGAGGAGCGGGCCGCCTCGGACCCCCGGGTTCACGCCCTCGTTCGGGAAAAACGCCGGGGCCGAGGAGCGGGCGGAATCGACGGATTCAAGGCCGCCCTGGCTCTTCATCCCGATTACATCGTCGAGATGGACGCCGATTTTTCCCACGCTCCGAAATTCATCCCGGACCTCCTGGCCGCCGCCGGCCGCTTCGACCTCGTCCTCGGTTCGAGGTTCGTCCCGGGGGGGAAAGACGCGGACCGCGGCCTTCACCGCCGCTTCATCACACTGTGCGTTCGGACGTTCATCCGCCGTCTGTACCGTGTTCCCGTCCGGGACGTGTCCTCGGGATTCCGTCTCTACCGCCGGGAGGTCCTCGAAGCCGTCGACCTGGATGACCTGATTTCCGTCGGTCAATCGGTCGTCCTGGAGATTCTCCGCAAGGTTTCACTCCTCGGTTTCCGGATCGGGGAAGTCCCGATCGTCTTCGTCGACCGGACCCGTGGACAGACCAAGCTGAATTTTCTCGCCCTGCTCGAAACCCTCCTAATGGCCGTTCAATTCAAGAAACGCTACAACCGGAACACGGTGAAGGCCGTCCGGTGAAGACCCGGCGCCACGCCCTCGGTCAGCATTTTCTCCGCGACGAACGGCTTCTCGCGAGAATCGCCCGGACGATCGACCCCCGTCCCGAAGATGCCGTGATTGAGATCGGACCGGGAAAAGGCGCCCTGACCCGGGCGGTCGCGGCTCTGGCCGGCCGTGTCGTGGCGGTCGAAAAAGACCGAATCCTGGCCGAGGCGCTGTCCGCCGACAAACCGGACAACGTCGAAGTGATCGAAGGCGATGCCCTGGATGTCTCCTTCGAACGCCTCATTATCGAAATCGCCGGAGCGGTTCCGCCGGTCAAACTGATCGGAAACCTGCCCTACGCCATTTCCGGGCCGTTCCTGGCCCGGGTCTGGGAGGAACGGCGGTTTTTCTCCCGGGCCGCGTTCCTCATCCAAAAGGAAGTCGCCGAACGGATCGCCGCCGGTCCGGGGTCCAAAGACTTCGCCCCGCTTTCGATCATGCTCCAAATTTTCTTCGAGGTGAAAATCCTCTTCAAGGTCGCGGCCGGGTCGTTCGTTCCGCCGCCCAAGGTCGAATCGGCCGTGATTTCGCTCATTCGGAGGGAAACGCCGCTCGTTTCCCTCCCCGACGAAGCCGGCTTTCGAAAATTCCTGGCCGGGGCCTTCTCCCAGAGGAGGAAAACCCTTCTCAACAACCTCGGGGCGATGGGGATTCCAGCCGAGAAGAGCCGGGCCGCCCTGGCCTCCCTCGGCTTGATCGCCACTATCCGCTCGGAACAGGTCGGAATTCCCGCCTGGGCCGCGCTCGCTTCCGATCTTCAATAACGCGAATTTTTTCGGATCGGCGGAAGTACAACCTGGGAGGCAAAAGCATGTTCGCCAAAACTAACAGGGCCAATTAATGAAGATATTCCGATGGCCGCGAAGGCTTCCCAGAAGCCGCATAGCGGGGGGGGGCCCCGTCTCGGGGGGGACCGACGGGACTGGTCCCCGCGGCTGGAGGGAAGTCTTCGAGGCTGAAGGAATATCGCTCAGCTAAATAGCGCGCGCTTCCGCCTATCCGAAAAATCGGCTAAAATACGGCGTCATGAAGAGACTCCGCTACTACCGCCGGCTCAGCCGGATTCTTCGGGCCTACAAGGCGAAAACAACCCGTCTGCCCTACATGCCCATCCGCCTGTGGATCGAGCCGACGAGCGTCTGCAACCTGGCCTGCGTCATGTGCCCGAACAAGGACCTGCCCAAGGAGCAGAAGGGATTCATGGACCTCGGTCTCTTCAAGAAGATCGTCGACGAAGCAAAAGACTTCGTCTTCGACGTCCACCTTCTCCACCGGGGAGAATCGCTCATCCACCCGGAGTTTTTCGAAATGGTCCGCTACGCCCACGACGCGGGGATCGTCACCCGGTTTCACACCAACGGGACCCTGCTCACTGAAGACAAGGCTCGAAAGCTCATCGCCTCGAGGCTCGACCAGTTCGCCTTCTCGTTCGACGGGTTCGACGCCGAAACCTACGAGAGCATCCGGGTCAACGCCAAGTTCGAAAAAACCGTCCAAAACATCATCCGCTTTCTCGAAATCAAACAAGAGCTCGGGGCGAAAAA
>JAFGEN010000141.1 GCA_016931595.1 Candidatus Aminicenantota bacterium
CGGGTCGCGGACGTCCTGAAGGTCGTCTATTTCGAACCGGCCAAGGCCTTGAAGGTCACGATCAAGCGGCCGTTCCCGTCCGGACACCCGGGCGAGACCGATATCTACGGGGCCCAGCAGCACGCGCCCTTGCTCGGCCTGACGTTCTGAGGGGAAGCGAAGGAGGGAGAGCGACGATGATGAAGGCCAATCCCCAGCGGATGGTCCACCGGGAAACTCTCATCTATGCCACGTATTACGCCCCCCGCGGCCGCGGCCGCCTCTACCTCGTCGCGGCCGAGCTGTCACAGAAATACCTTACCCCGACCGACCTGGTGATCGGCGTTCTGGGGGCCGAGGGGTCGGGCAAATCGACCCTGATCAAGGGGCTCTTTCCAGGCCTCGAGCTGACCAACGACGACGAGGGGATCAACGTCCGGCCCACGCCGCTCATAGGCTTCGACCCGGAGGACGCCTTTTCCGGTCATACCTTCCATATCGATGTCCGCTATGAACTGGCCTTCCATCAGAAATACGAGCTGGCCGAGCTGATTCACAAGGCCGTCAGCCACGGCCGCCGGGTGATCGTCGAGCACTTCGACCTCGTTCATAAGGCCCTCGGCTACAACGCCCAGGTCCTATTCGGGATCGGCGAGGAGATCATCGTCGCCCGTCCGACCGTCTTCGGGCCGTTTCCCGAGGCCATCAAGGAGATTGTCGACAGGACGATCAAGTACCGGCTGATGGCCCACTCGGCCGAGGACATCACCTGCTCCATCCTGAAGCGCGATTATCATTTCCCCTTTCCGCCGCTCCACTCGGACGTCCGGCAGGGCTTCGTCCTCAACTTCAACCACCGGCCCGGCATCGACCTCAAGGAACTCGAACGCAAGGTCAAGGAAGTCATCGCCCGCGACGAACCGATCGCCGCCTGCGGCGAGAACCGCATCCGCATCGGCAAACAGGCCATGCCCTGCACCGGGACCCGGACCCACGTCAAATCGGCCGGGGAAATCGAAAACTTCCGGCTCCTGCAGGAGTATCATTTCGACTCCCGGACCAAGGAGTATTACATCGTCGGACTGGTCGGGCAGAAGGCCGTGGCCGGTTTCGAGGAAATGATCGATATCGAGGATTATCTCCAGGGATATGAGGAGTGAGGGAAGGTTATGAGTGAATGGAAGCCGTTTCATCTTTTTCAGGAAGGCGCGGACCGAACGCGCTATCGGCTGGTTTCGCCGCGGTATGTCCGCCGGGTCATGTGCGCTGGACGGGAGGCCCTGTCCGTCGATGCCGTGGGGCTGGCCATGCTGGCCGCGGAGGCGTTCACCGACCTGGCCTTTTTTCTCCGGCCGGCCTTCTTGAAACGGATCCGGGCGATCGTTGACGACCCCCGGGCCTCGGACAACGACCGGTTTATCGCCGAAGCCATCTTGCGAAATGCGGCCATCGCCGCCGAGGGTGTTCTCCCGCTCTGCCAGGACACGGGCTCGGCCCAAGTGATCGGCTACAAGGGCCACCGGGTGCTGACCGACGGCCGGGACGAGACGGCTCTCCGGTCCGGCCTCGGCGATGTCTACAAGTTTCAAAATCTCCGTTATTCGCTCATGGCTCCGCTGTCGGTCCTTGACGAAGTCAACACCGGAACGAACCTTCCGGCCCAGATCGACCTTCAGGCGGCCGAAGGCATGGAATACCATTTTTATTTCATGGCCAAGGGCGGAGGGTCGTCCAACAAGACGGCCCTGTTCCAGGAGAGCAAGGCCTTGCTCGAGGAAAAGGCCCTCGAGACGTTTCTTGGCGAAAAAGTCCGGGCCCTGGGCGTGGCCGCCTGCCCGCCGTACCGAATCGCCGTCGTTCTGGGAGGGATCTCCCCCGAAATGACGATGAAGACGGTCAAGCTGGCCTCGGCCGGATTCCTGGATTCCCTCCCGAAGAGAGGCCGGAAAAGCGGGGTCGCTTTCCGGGACGAGGAGTGGGAAATGAGGCTGGCCCGCATCGCCGAAAAAACCGGGCTGGGGGCCCAGTTCGGAGGCCGCTACCTGGCCCAGGAAGTCCGTTTCGTCCGCCTGCCCCGCCATGCCGGGTCATGCCCGGTGGGGATCGGCGTGTCCTGCAACGCCGACCGCAATTGCAGGGGAAAAATCACCAAAAACGGGTTGTTCCTGGAAATCCTGGACAAGAATCCGGCCCGCTTGTTGAAAGGGATTTCGGGGGGAGAGAGGCTTTCGGGCGTTGCGGTCGACCTCGACCGGCCGATCGAGGCCGTTCTCACAGACCTCAGGGCCCTTCCGGTCGGGACAATGGTCCGTCTGTCGGGGCCCTTGGTCGTCGCCCGGGATATCGCCCATGCCTGGCTCTGGAGCATATTCAAGGAAACGGGGCGCGTTCCCGATTATTTTAAAAACCACCCGGTTTATTATGCCGGCCCGGCCAAGACGCCGATCGGTATGGCCTCCGGAAGTTTCGGCCCGACAACCGCCCAGCGGATGGACGGCTACCTGCCGGACTTCATGGCCGCCGGGGCTTCAAAAATCACCCTGGGGAAGGGGAACCGCTCACCCAAGGTCGTCGAGGCTTGCAAGGCCCACGGCGGATTTTTCCTGGGGACGATCGGCGGCGCGGCCGCCCTGATCGCCAAGGAACATATAGTCAAAAGCGAGGTGATCGACTTCGCCGACCTGGGGATGGAAGCCGTCCGCCGGATCGTCGTCAAGGACCTCCCGGCCTTCATCATCTACGACGATAAGGGCGGGGATTTGTACAGAAAATAATCTTTTTCAGATTTATGCTTGAGTCGGCCCAGGCTCTTCAAAAAGCCGAATATAAGATCCGTAGCGGAACCGGCGATTCCTCTTCTGTCCGGTGATCTCATTTAGAATCCCTTGCTTGACCAGTTTCTGAACGAGCTGGTTGGCTGCAGGATTGCTTGTTCCCGTGATGACCCGAACGTCCTTGACCGACATAATAGGTTTCTTATAAAGATGTTCGAGAACCCGATGCCCGTTTCCCGCCGCCCTGCCCAGGTTCTCGGTAATGAGGGTCCGGTGGTTTTCCCGGAGATCGAGAATCCGCCGTGCGGTCTCTGTAGCCTGGGCGCTGACCTCGATAATCCCTCGGAGGAAGAAGGCCAGCCATCCCTCCCAGTCACCGGCATCGCGAACGGTCTGCAGGTGGTCATAGTAGGCTTGCCGATGAAGCTTAAAATAGTATGAAAGGTAGAGGACCGGCTTTCGTAAAATCCCTCGCTCGCACAACAGAAACGTGATGAGGAGACGGCCTATGCGGCCATTACCATCCAGGAACGGATGGATGGTTTCGAATTGAGCGTGGGCCAGGCCGATCTTGACAAGGAGCGGAATGTCATCGTCTTGGTGTAGAAATTTTTCCAGGTTTCCCAAAGCCTCCGGCACTTCTTCGGGCGGCGGGGGAATGAAGGCCGCATCAATCAACGTGCATCCGGCGGGTCCAATCCAATTCTGGCTTCTCCGAAGTTCGCCGGGCGTGAGCGCCGAACCGCGAACGCCGGCAAGGAGGATAGCGTGAATTTCACGGAACAAGCGAATCGAGACCGGAAGCTTCTCCAAACGCCCAAGACCGTGATTTATTGCTTTGACGTAATTGACAACTTCAGCGACATCCCGGGGACTTTCCTTCGCGAAAACCTTGGCCTCGGCGGCCAAGAGATCCTGCAACGAGCTCTGCGTTCCCTCTATCTGACTGGATAATACAGCTTCCTTGCGCACGTACATCAGGACGAACAGATCGGGATTCGGGAGCGTTTGAATGGAGCCGTCTAAGCGTCCAAGCTCCCGGTCTGCTTTGGACAGGAGCGCCTGCAATTCGCCGGTCACAGCTATCGGAGGTTGCGGAGGCAAGGGGGAGGGGATAAAGGCCGAGTAGCCGCTCGCCTGCCTTATCCGCCTGCCCGATCGTGCCTGTTCGCCCTGTTTCACTTTTTGGGTTGCCATATAAGCTGCCTTTCCTATACCGCAAGGATCTGCCTTATAGTAAAGCCTGCCTTTATTATAGGTAAGGAGGCGATAAGTTGCAAAAGCTTTCTTTCTTTTCATTTTTATTGATTATGGGAACCTCCCCGACTGAATTCCTGGCCGCCGGGGCTTCGAAAATCACCCTTGCTGAGGGTTTCTCCCAAGGGGAAATTATTTCCGGACGATGCTTCCCCGTCCTGTTCGCTTGCCCGCATTTCCGGCTTGGGATAATATGCCGCTTCAACCTCGAGACGGAGGGAAATCGAGTATGACTTTGAAGCGCGCGACGATCCTGATTCTCGGATTGGCGGCCGGCATCGTTTGGCCGGCGGCCGCGGCGGTTGTCCCTCAAAACAGCCAAGACGGCCAAAATCGCATCGAGGTCCGGTTGGAACCCAAAGTCCCCGGCGACAGCGGGTCTCTCCGATGGAGCCCGAAGGGTGAAAAGCTGGCGCTGACCGAATTCTCCGGCGGATGGGAAACCGTTCTCAAGCTCGGCCCGGCCGAAGCGCCCCCCGTCCGCATTCTTCTGGCCAAAAGCCCCGGGGCCGCTCATTTCGATACCCTGGTCCTGGACCGAAACGGCAACGGCGAGTTCGCCGACGAAACGCCGCTTATAACCAAGCCTTCGGAAACGCGGGGCAAGTTCTGGTCGTCTTTCGAGGCTGTGATCGAAGTCCCCTTTACCGGACCCGACGGCCGGGCCGTCCGGAACGCTTATCCGGTCAACTTCTGGTATGTCGAAGACCCGATGGCTGAAACCCAGGAAAGGATCCTTCGCTACAGCCGCTCCGGCTGGATGGAAGGCGCTTTCCGGACGGGCGGAGCGGAAGCGATTGAGGGATTCGTCCTTCTGACCGAAAGCCGGATGGATGGGGTATTCGACCGCGAGGATGCCTGGTCTCTGGCCCCCGCTGCGGAGCATAAATCGCTCTTCGAGTCCGACAATTCCTTCTCCTGCGCCGGCCACGCCTGGCTGGAAGAAAAGGCCTGGAGGCTTGTCGAGATTCATCCCTCGGGCCGAAAAATCGTCATCGAGCCGTTCAATCCCGGTTTGACCCGGGCCGAGGAGATCGCCAAGGCCGATACCATGGCCGCCGACCGGAACGCGCCGCGCTCGGGGAAAACGGTCGCTTTCGGACATGACTTCGAGGCCGCCGAGAAGGAAGCCCGAACCCGCGGAGTGGCGCTGTTCATCGATTTCGAAACGACCTGGTGCGGCCCCTGCAAGTCCATGGACCAATGGGTCTACACGGCGGACGAGGTCGTAGCCGCGGCGGGCAACCTCGTCGCGGTCAAGGTGGATGGCGACGTCCGCCGGGACGTGGTCAAGCGCTTCAGCGTGCAGGCCTACCCGACTCTGGTCCTGGTCTCGCCGACGGGAACCGTCCTCAAAAAAGTCACGGGCTACGCGAGCGTCAAGGAAACCGTGGCGTTCCTGAAAATGAAATAACCGGCGTCTCGATCAATTGCTGAACCCGTTTTACGGAATTCTCTGTCTCGCTTGTTTTCACTCCGATCATTTTTACAACCAGGCCTCGGCGATGACAGGCTTCCGAAATCATTTCAATAAAGACTCCCTGTCCTTTGACTTCCTCGTTATCTTTTGTTGTGGTTTCTACGCCGCAGCTCGGAGAGCGATTGACGCCGATCAGGCCCAAAACCTTGAAGCCATTCAACCGGTATTCTTGTATCAGTGTTGCGACTTCTTCGGCTTTGTCTTGCAATACCGCGCGGCCTGTCTTGCTCATCAAGTCTCTAATTCTTGTGTTTTCCGCCAGCAGGGATCTTTTTCCGCCCTGTTTGTCTCTTCTGTCAAGTCCAAGACATGCGACCTCAGGACATGGTAATTGTATCAACCCAACTTGATTTGCAAAAATCAAATCCATAAGTTCAGTGTATTGACTTGGGAAATCGGCCGTCCCATCGGAGATTGAGTTCTGATTGAGCAAGCAATGCGCAACAATGACAACTCTCTTGCTTCTATGATCATCAAACATGCGAGACTCCTGAACTTATTATGGAGGGCAGGCCAGCCTTGATACTCACTATATCAAGA
>JAFGEN010000142.1 GCA_016931595.1 Candidatus Aminicenantota bacterium
CCATGCTTTTTTCAAGAGCCTGCTGTTTCTAGCCGCCGGAAGCGTCATCCACGCCCTCTCCGGAGAACAGGATCTTCGGAACATGGGGGGACTGAGGAAACATCTTCCGCTGACCTACCCGGCCTTTCTCGTCGGAGCGGCGGCCATCGCCGGAGTGCCGCTGTTGTCCGGTTTCTTTTCCAAGGACGCCATTTTGGTATCGGCGTTTTCCCAGGGCCGCTTTTTTGTCGGAACGCTCGGCCTGGCCGGGGCGGTCCTCACCGCGCTTTACATCTTCCGCCTGGTCTTCCTGGCTTTTTTCGGAAGCGAGCGGATGTCGATGGAAACCAAGGCCCATCTCCACGAATCCCCGCCGGCCATGACCGCGCCTCTTCTGGTCCTGGCGGCATGCTCGGCCGTTGCCGGATACCTGGGGCTTCCCCTCGTCCTGGGTAATAAAGCCAACCTCTTTTTCCGGTTCCTCGAACCGGTCGTCCCTACGGCTGAAGGCCACTTGGCGACAGCCGCGGAATGGGGGCTGATGCTGCTTTCAGCCGCCTCGGCTCTGGCCGGCATCGGGCTGTCCTATCTTTTCTACCTCCGGAAAACCGGCCTTCCGGCTCAATGGGCCGCCCGCCGGCCGGGCCTCCATCGGCTCCTTCTTCACGGGTATTATATCGACGATTTATACGGGGCGGCGATCGTTCGTCCCCTCGTTTTCGGGGCCGAGGCCGCCTACCGGCGGTTCGACCTCGGCCTCATCGACGCCGCGGTGGACGGAACGGGAAAAACGGCCGGGTTTCTCGGTCGGGCTCTTTCCTCTCTCCAGACCGGATGGCTGAAGGACTATGCCCTGGCCTTCCTCTTCGGCGTCGTGATTTTCCTGGGGGCCTTGTTGTTCTGACATGAGCGCGCCACAGTTGAGCCTGATCACGTTCCTGCCGCTTGGCGGGGCCGTCCTTTTGATGTTCATCCCGAAGGAAGAACGCCGGCGGTTACTGGTCACCGCCCTGTGCTTCTCGCTGGCGGCCCTTGTACTGACGGTCGTTCTGGCCGTCCGATTCGACGGGGCAGAGGCCGGACCGCAGTTCGTCGAGGACTCCTCCTGGCTCGGATTCGGCATCCGCTATCAGCTCGGCGTGGACGGGCTGAGTCTGTTCATGGTCTGCCTGACGGCTTTTCTCGTGCCCCTCGTCCTCCTGGCCTCGTGGATGTCGATCAAGGACCGCTTCAAGGAATATCTCCTCTTCATGCTCGTTTTGGAAACCGGGATGATCGGAGTGTTTCTCTCCCTCAATCTCTTCCTCTTCTACGTGTTCTGGGAAGCGGCCCTGATCCCGATGTATTTCCTGATCGGCATCTTCGGCGGAAAACGGCGGATCTACGCCACGACCAAGTTCGTTTTGTACACGATGGCCGGCAGCCTTCTGATGCTCGTCGGCATCTTCGTCCTTCAAGCCGCCTTCGCCCGGGCGGCCGGAACGTATTCGCTGAACGTCTTCGACCTGTACCGCCTCAGCCTGTCCCATGGGACCCAGGCCTGGCTTTTCCTCGCCTTCGGCCTGGCGTTCGCGATCAAGGTTCCCCTGTTTCCCTTCCACACCTGGCTCCCCGACGCCCATGTCGAAGCCCCGACCGGAGCCTCGGTCCTGCTGGCGGCCGTGCTTCTGAAGATGGGAGCGTACGGTTTCATCCGCTTCGCCTTCCCCCTTTTCCCGGATGCGGTCGCCCGATTCGCGCCCGTCCTGGCCGTCCTGGCGATCATCGGCATCCTCTACGGCGGACTGATGGCCCTGGTCCAGAAGGACATCAAGTCGCTGGTCGCTTATTCGAGCGTCAATCATATGGGATTGATCGTCCTGGCCCTTGCGGCCTGGAACACGATCGGACTCCAGGGAGCGCTGCTCCAGATGGTCAACCACGGGTTGAGCACCGGGATGCTGTTTTTCGCCGTGGGCGCCCTCTACGACCGCACCCACACCCGTTTGATCTCCGACTATGGAGGCGTGGCCCGCCGGATGCCGGTCTTTTCCGCCTTGTTTTTAATCGCCGCGCTCTCGTCGTTGGGACTTCCGGGACTCAACGGGTTCGCCGGGGAAATCCTCTGTTTCGCCGGAATCTTCGCCGCCCACAAGGTTTGGGCGGTCCTGGCGGTCGCCACGGTCATCCTGGCCGCCGCTTACCTGCTGGGAATGTACCAAAAGGTCTGCCACGGGCCGGTCGTCCATGACCGGGTGGCCGCGTTGCGCGACCTTCGCCCGGAGGAACTCGCGGTCTTCGTCCCGATCGTCATTCTGATGTTCTGGATCGGGATTTTCCCCGGAACGTTCCTGGGGAAAACGGAAGCCACGGCCGCAAGGTATGACCTCCTCATCCGGAGCCGTTCGAACGCTTTCATCGAAGTGCGGCGGCCGGCTGATTTCTCTTCAGATCCGATAACGGCCGGCGCTCCGGCGGGAGAACGGCCTTGACCCTCTTCGCCTCCATCGCCCCGCTCGTATTCCTTACGGCCGGGGCGGTGATCGTTCTGCTCCTGGGAACGGTCCGGAAAGTCGCGGCCGGGAGACTTCAACCGGGCCTCTCCCTGGCCTTTCTGGTTACAGCCGGCATCTGCGCGGGCAGGCTCTGGGGCCGAGGGGCGCGAGCCTTCGGCGGCCGTCTGCTCTGGGACGAAGCCTCGCTTTTCCTGGCCTTTCTTTTCCTGGTTGCGGCCTCCTTGACCATCCTTCTCGGCATTCGCTTCATCGCCCATCACCGGATGCCAGGCGGGGAATTTTACGGCCTGATTCTGTTGGCCGCCTCCGGCCTGGTCATTATGACGGCCACCCCCGACCTTCTCACGGCCTTCCTTGGCCTGGAGGTGTTCTCCGTGTCAGGATATGCCCTGGCCGGATTGAAGCTCGGCGACGACCGGTCAGCCGAGGCGGCGGTCAAGTATTTTCTGACCGGTTCGTTCGCCTCGGCCTTTTTCGTCTTCGGCCTGGCCTTGATCTACGGGGGAGCCAAGACCCTCGATGTTTCGCGCCTGGCCCGGGCTCTGGTCGAACCGGGAGCCGCTCCGCGATTGTTTTTCGCCGGACTGGCCCTGGCCGTTTGCGGGTTGGCCTACAAGATCGCCCTCGTTCCTTTCCACATGTACCAGCCCGACGTTTACGAGGGTTCGCCGA
>JAFGEN010000143.1 GCA_016931595.1 Candidatus Aminicenantota bacterium
CCGATCCCGATGAGGAGCGTTTTCACCGCGTTTTGCGGTCGATCAGCTCTCCGCCGGCGTTATACAGCTCGACGGCCAGGGGCATCCGGCCGACGGCGTGGGTCGCGCAGGAGAGGCAGGGGTCGTAGGCGCGGATGGCGATCTCGACCCGGTTGAGCATTCCCTCGGTGATCTCCGGCTTCCCGCTGATGACGTTGCGGGCCACCCAGTCGACCGCCCGGTTCATCGGCTCATTGTTGTTGGTCGTCGAGACGATGAGGTTGGCCATGGAAATCTGGTCGTTTTTATCGACCTGGTAGTGGTGGAAAAGCGTTCCGCGGGGGGCCTCCAACAGGCCGACGCCCTCATCCCGTTTTTTCCCCTTGCGAACCAGGTCCGTTTTCTGAAGGTCGGGGTCGTGGAGCAGGTCCCGGATGACCTCGCCGCTATGGAGGATCTCGATCAGCCGGGCCCAGTGCATATGCAGCGACATGTTGTTGGGCTTGCCTTTGGTATAGGCCCGGAACGCCTCGAATTGCTTCTGGGCCCGGGGCGAGGGGATGAAGTCGCAGACGTTGAGCCGGGCCAGCGGCCCGACCCGGTACCAGCCTTCGGCCTTGCCCAGGAACTTGAGGTAGGGGAACTTCATGTACGACCAGGTCCGGACTTCTTCGCCGATGTATTTCAGATAGTCCCGGTAGTCCACGTCGTCCAGGATCCGCTTCCCCTCGGAATCGACAGCCCGCAGGGCCCCGTGGTAGAAGTCC
Organism: Candidatus Aminicenantota bacterium; assembly: GCA_016931595.1. Taxonomy (GTDB): domain Bacteria; phylum Acidobacteriota; class Aminicenantia; order Aminicenantales; family UBA4085; genus JAAZPG01. Next base: position 747 of record JAFGEN010000143.1, read on the forward strand.
AGGGCGCCGTCCTTTCGGACGAGGCTGAGGTGATTGCTGGGGAAGGCGGCGAAGCCGTCCATGAGGTCGCGGTTCTTGGAATGGTAGTCTTTGAGGAATTCGACGGTTTCCTCGGCCCAGTCGATCATCGTGTCGACGGTGTAGGGGGCCGGCCCGTTGAGGAGGGCGTCACGCTCCTCGACCGCCAGGTTCTTGTTGATTCCGCCGGGGATGGCCCCGGTCCCGTGGATTTTCTTTCCGGCCGTGGCAAGGATGACTTCCTGGCCGTATTTCCGAAGAAGCACGGCCCGCGTGGCCAACTCCCTGTTCGTCAGGGCGATGCCGATGACGTTTCGAATGGCCGGGTCGGCGTCGGCCCCGAAGAGAAGGTCGGGCGCGGCCAGGTGGAAGAAATGCAGGGCGTGGGACTGGAACATCTGGCCGTAATGCATCAGACGGCGCATCTTTTCGGCTGTGGGGGAGAGGCCGTCGGCTTCGACGCCGACGACCTGGTCCATAGCCTTGGCCGCGGCCAGGTGGTGGCTGACCGGGCAGATGCCGCACAGCCGCTGGACCAGGACCGGGGCCTCCCAGTACGGCCGCCCCTGGACGAAACGCTCAAAACCGCGGAACTCGACGATGTGGAGGCGGCTTTGGGAGACGTTGTTTTGGTCGTCGAGGCGGATGGTGACCTTGCCGTGGCCTTCGACTCGGGTGACGGGTTCGATGACGATTTTTCTGGCCATGGAATTCCTCTTAGTCGAATTTCAGCAGGGAATAAGGGATCTCGAGCGGCTTGCCCTCAAGCAACGAGGTCAGCGCTTTCCAGATCAGGTCGGCCGAGGGCGGACAGCCGGGAAGATAAGCGTCGATTTTGACGATTTCGTGCAGGGGGTAGACCTTGTCCAGGATGATCGGCAGGTCCTCGTCGCCGGGCATGAGCCTTGGGTCGGCCGGGTCGATCGTCGGCGAGTGGAAGTACGCTTCCTCCAGGCATTCCCGGACGGGGATGCCGTTGCGCATGGCCGGAAGGCCGCCCATGATGGCGCATTCCCCGAGCGAGATCAGGACCTTGCAGTGTTTGCGGAATTCCCGAAGGACTTCCACGTTTTCGCTGTTGCAGCAGCCGCCCTCGATGATCCCGACATCCACCGGCTTGGTGAACGTCTTGATATCGTCGATGGGCGACTTGTTGAACTCCACGAGATCGATCAGGTCGAGGATGCGCTCGTCGATGTCCAGGAACGACATGTGGCAGCCGAAGCAGCCGGCCAGGGAGGCCGTGGCGATGACGGGTTTGCTCATGGGATCCTCCTCAGCCCTCGGCCTTCTCGATTTCGCTGCCGATCGGCTTCTTGTCGTATTTCCTCTTACCGATGGGAACGGCGAAGCCGACTTCTTTTCTCAAGATCGAACCGACCGGGCAGCGGTCCATGGCCTGACGGGCCTGCTTTTCGGGCAGGGCCGAGGCCAGGGCCTGGTCGACGGCGATTTTCTTGTCTTTCGACCGCTTCAGGGCTCCGAAGACGGTTTTGTTGTCCCGGGTCCGCACCCCCCGCACGCAGCGCAGGCACTTGACGCAGCGGTTGTGTTCGAGAAGGATTTTCGTTCCGGCCGGTTCAACCTCCCGGACGGGAAACTGGAAGGGGAACCGCGGGACCAGCATCTGGAACCGGTAGGCCAGGGCCTGGAGCTCGCAGTTCCCGCTCTTTTCGCAGGTCGGGCACATGTGGTTGCCCTCGACGAAGAGCATTTCGACGATGGCCTTCCGCATGTCCTGGATATCGGGCACATCGTTTTCCACGGCCATTCCCTCGGCTGCGGGCTGGGTGCAGGCGGCCATGTACCGGCCGCCGACCCGGACGGTGCAGATCCGGCAGGCGCCGGCCGGCTTCATCCCTTCCCAGTAGCAGAGGGAGGGGATGTAGATTCCATTGGCCTTGGCCGCTTCAAGAATGGTCTGGCCGGGTGAAGTCCGGCATTTTTTGCCGTCGATGGTGAAGGTCAGGACAGGCTTGGTCTTAGGCATGGGGGTTCTCCGGGTCGTGGGCGGCCAGTTTTTGGCCGGTGATCTCCGAGGCGGCTTTGACCGATTCGGCTAGGTCAAATTCAGGTTTGAAGTCCCGGTTCCGGTCGACCTTCGACTCGTACAGCTCTCTGAAGTTCTGAATCGTCGTCAGGATCGGATTGGGGGACGTCTGGCCGAGGCCGCAGCGGCTCATGGCCTTGATCGTCTTGCCCCAGGATTCGAGGTCCGCGATGTCGGACGGCGTGCCCTTTCCGGACATGATCTTTTCCAATTTTCGGAGGAGGAGGGGATTGCCGGCCCGGCAGGGGACGCACCATCCGCAGGACTCCTCGACGAAGAATTCCATGAAATTATGGATGACTTCAAACAGCTTCCGCTGCGGTCCGATGACGATGACCGAACCGCCCGTGGCCAGGTCCTCGAAGGCGATGGCCCGGTCGAACTGGCCGCGCGAGATGCAGCAGCCGGACGGGCCGCCGACCTGGACGGCCCGGGCATCCGTTCCGCCGGCCATTTCCAGGAGCCGCCGGACGGTCAGGCCGAAGGGAACCTCGTAGACACCCGGCTTTTTGCAATCGCCGGAGACGCTCAAGACCTTGGTTCCGGCCGAGCGGGCCGTCCCCATGTCTTTGAACCAGGCGCCGCCTTTTTCCAGGATTCGAGCGGCCGCGCAGAGCGTTTCGACGTTGTTGACCGTCGTCGGCAGGAAGCGGTATCCCGAGGAGACGGGGAAAGGCGGCCGGTCGCGAGGCTCTCCGCGCTCTCCCTGGGCCGATTGGAGCAGGGCCGATTCTTCGCCGCAGACATACGCCCCGGCTCCGAGCTTGATTGTGATATCGAAGGAAAATCCCGTTTTCCCGGCGATTTTCTTCCCAAGGAGGCCTTTCTTGCGGAGGTCGGCCAAAACCTTCTGGAGATAAGGCAGGAGGTAGGCGTACTCGGCCCGAAGGTAGAGAACCCCCTCCTTGGCTCCGACCGCGTACCCGGCCACGGCCATGCCTTCAAACAGGAGATGGGGGCGTTCGGTCAGGATGACTCGGTCCTTGAACGTCCCGGGTTCGCCCTCGTCGGCGTTGCAGACGACGTAATGGGCCTCGCCCTTTTCCCGGCGGCAAAACTCCCATTTGAGCCCGGTCGGGAAACCGGCTCCGCCCCGGCCGAGGAGGTTGGATTTCTTGACCTCGGCGATCACCTCTTCGGGGGTCAACTTGACGGCTTTTTTTATGGCTGATCCGGAGCGGAAGGGCGCCAGGACGACCGGGCCCTCTTTCCGGATATTGTTTTTCACCATGGCCCGGACGATCTTGGAAGCATTGGCTCCGTCGCCGAAGGAAGCGACCATCGCCTTGGGGTCCATCCCGGCCTTCATTCCTTCGACGATGACCCGGGCCTTGGCCGGGGTCAGGCTGGTGAAAACGACGCCATTGATGAGGGCCGCCGGCTCCTGGTCGTTCATCCCGATGCAGGACGTCCGGTGGAGCCCGATCCGGCCGTCGGGCGTCGTTTCCCCGAATTTGCAGCCGACGGCTTTTTCGAAGGCTGCGGCGACGGCCGCCCGGCCTTTCATGACAGAGACGATGTTGTCATTGAGATAGACGGCGTAGGTTCCGGCGGGACGGGCCGAGAAAAAATGATAAAACGTAGCCACGCCTTCGACGGCGACCGTGGAAACGCCCAGTCCGGCGGCGATTTCGGCGACTGCCTCGGGCGAAACGCATCCGGCCTGCGCCTGGATGTCCCTGAGGATGTCGATCAGACGGGCCCGGTCGTGCCTGTGGCGGCCGAGTGCGGCGGTGACGAGTCCCTTGGACGGCATCGGTACCTCCCTGGGTCGGGGGATGATTTATCGAGAAGGGGACTTATAACATAAGAAAGGGACGGACTCAAACCGGAATAGACCGGAATAGGCCGGGGAGGGAGAAAGATGGGGAAGGGCTTGCCTTTTTCTTTTGTTTTAGTTTAGAATCGAAGAAGCGAGAAAGATCGAACAACTACCGGGAGGAGGAATTATGAAGAAAATCATCGTTTATGGGCTTGGGCTTTGTCTCCTCGTGTTTATGGTCACAAGCTGTTCACCGAAACCCGAGGAATCGCTGCTGAAGAGCTATTTCAACGCCGTCAGTATGAACGACAATCAGACCATGTCCTCGATGGCCGTCGACCCGTTGAAAATCGAGGCCGACGACTGGAAAATCGTCCAGGTCAGCGAGGAAAGGATTGCCCCGGCCACACTTCGGGAAATGAACCAGCAGGAAATCGACCTGAAGAAGCAATTCGAGGCCAGCTCCGGCCCGGCCCTCGACGCCCAGGACGTCCTGAACGCGGCCAAGGACACCTTGACAGGCGCCCGCTCCGGCGCCGCCCGGGCCGCGGCCCAGAAAAAGGTGGACGAGGCCCAGGCGAAATACGACGAAGCCTATAACGCCAACCGAGCCCTGGTCAAACAGTACAACGACGCCAAGGAAGCGGCCTCCAAGGAAGAGGAAAAGATGGCCTTCTCCCTGGGCGTCAAGAATCTCGCCAATATCCGCGAGCTGACCGGGGAGATCGCCGAAAAGGACCTCGAGATCGAAGTGACCAAGGACGGCCAGGTCAAGAAGTACAAGATCATCATGGAAAAGTACACCATGAAGGATGAGGCGGCCGGCCTCGTCCATCGCGGGCGCTGGATCATTTCGAAATTCGAGCTCCTCTGATCCTGTAGTCCCTCCCGATTTTCCATTCCCCCTATCCCTTCAGGGATAGGGGGAGTTCTATTTTCGGCGCGTTTTTCCTTGACTAGATGGAGGGTTTCGGCTATAAATAGGGCTCGTTTCCAGGGGCCGATAGCTCAGCTGGTAGAGCACCGCCCTTTTAAGGCGGGTGTCGCGGGTTCGAATCCCGCTCGGCTCAATTCGGTTTTGCGCCCCTGTCGTCTAGAGGCCCAGGACACCGCCCTTTCACGGCAGCAACACGGGTTCGAATCCCGTCGGGGGCGTACCTTTTGAGAGGGCACCCTTCTTGAGGGTTCCCTCTCAACGCACCGTTTCCGCCTTGAGGCGGAAACGGTGCTGCTCACCCTCC
>JAFGEN010000009.1 GCA_016931595.1 Candidatus Aminicenantota bacterium
CGGGCCCAGAACTTCATCTCCCGGCCCAAGTCGGCCGATACGGCCTTGCCGTTGGCTGAGCCGCCCGGGAAAAACGGCGGCCAGGCGAACTCCGGCGCCCCCTTCGGATCCTGGTCGACATGACCGCAGAGGCGGTCGGCTCCAGCGGCCGGCTCTCCCGTTCGCGGATCGACATGGTCGCCGATGAAGGCTATGGCCATGTCGATGTCGATTTTCCCCTTGTTTTCGGCCATCAACTGTTCCCAACGGTCCCGCCGGATATAAACGGATTGGCCGGCGTTATTCGGGTCGAAGGCCGTCTCCTCGGCGATCAGCTTCTCGTCCGAGGGGAAATTGGCCCCGACGAAGTATCCGTCGTTTGTCCTCCAGATCCGGTGGTTTTTCAGGCCGAGTTCGAGACGGGCGATTTCGTTGGTTTTGAAATCGCCCACGAGCCAGTCGTTGGCCATGGCCCCGTTTCCGTTTTCGGTCATGATTCGGATGAAATCGTCGATGGATTCGCCGTACTGGAGGGCGTTCCGGGATCGGACAAAACTGGGAACGCCGTCTTTCTTGAAGCCGGCGAAGCCGGCGATGGTCGTCTCGGTGAAAAAAAGGCCGGCGTCATTGAAGGCAAAATCCGAGCCGCTGTGGACGAAACCCGGCAGGGCGTCCATGAGCATCCGGCGTCCCGTGTCCGGCTTGATGTCCAGGATCACATTCCACCGCGCCCCGGCGATATAATCCATCCATATGTTATGGGCGGCGACGATTCCCCCGTCCGAGGTGTAGCTTCCGGTGGCGATGAAGGCGCTGCAGGACGGGGGGGCTTTCGATTCGACCCCTGCCCCGTTCGTTTTCGCGTCCAGGACAGGGACGTAATACCAGGCCAGCTCCATCCATCCGTTGAGGGCGGCGATGTCGAACTTGTCGTATTTTAAGCCGGGTTGTCCCGCCCGCAGGCCCTCGGCAAGGCCCTCAATTTCCATCCGGACCGGCCGGTCGACCTTTGGCCAGAGGATCGTTTCGGCCGCTTCGCGGTAGAAGCTCCAATCGCGCCCGGTCGCCTGTTCCAGGGCCGGGGCCAGGGCGTTCACCAGGCCGTCGATCTCGGCCGCCAGCAGCCGGCCGTGCTGGTACCCGATCTCCCTGGATGTCCCTTCCAAGTGGACGAATATCCAACCGACCCGGTCTTCGCGCAACGCTCCCCGCATGACATTCTGCGTTTTGCACGAGATGGCCACGATGATCGTCATGACGATCACGATGATGAGTAAGGCCAGCTTCTTGAGACTCATAATCCCGCTCCTCGGCGTTCGCTCACGGGAACGCCCTGTTGTCCTTTATCTTTCCTTCGGTTCTTTTTCCGATTCTTCCTTCGGCGGTGCCGGGTTTAAAGCCTTGAGACGCCCGGATTTCCGGGCCGCCTCTTTCAGCAGAAATTCCATTTCGGCGTTGACGCTCCGGAGCTCGTCGGCGGCCCATTTTTCCAGGGTGTCGTAAAGCTCGGCGTCGAGCCGAAGCAGGAATTTCTTTTTGTCGGCCATGTTCGGATGTCAGGCGTAAAGAGTTCCGGTGTTGATGACGGGGGTCGCGTCGTTCTCGGAAACCAGGGCGACAAGGAGATTGTTGACCATGGCCGCCTTTTTTTCGTTGTCGAGATCGACCATCCCGGATTTTTCGAGGTGGACGAGGGCCATTTCGACCATGCCCACGGCTCCGTCGACGATCTTCTGACGTGCGGCGATGATCGCCTCGGCCTGCTGGCGGCGGAGCATGGCCTGGGCGATTTCCGGGGCGTAGGCCAGGTGCATGAGCCGGGCTTCGACCACGTTGACGCCCGAGACCTCCAGGCGTTCCTGGACCTGATCGCGGAGCATGGCCGCGATCTGGTCGGGATTGGTCCGGAGCGATTCCTGGTCCGCCTCGTGGGAGTCGTAGGGATAGTGGCTGGCCAGTTGGCGGACGGCCGTTTCGCTCTGGATGGCGATGAAGTTCTTGTAATTGTCGACGTTGAACTTGGCCTTGGCCGTATCGACGACGTGCCAGACGACGACGGCGGCGATTTCGATGGGATTGCCGCAGGCGTCGTTGACCTTGATCTTTTCGCTGATCAGGTTGGAGATGCGGAGGGTCACCCGGTGCTTGGCGCAGAACGGGTTGGTCCAGTGGAAGCCCGCATCCCGGGCCGAGCCGAAATACCGGCCGACGAAGGTGAAGACCAGGGCTTCGTTGGGGTGGAGGACGAAAAAGCCCGGACCGGTCAGCCCAACAATCAGCATGCAGCCGATGCGGGCGAAAAACGCGAAATTGAGCGGCGGGTCGTCGACCCTGATGAAGTACGAAACGGCGAAGGCGACGAGAATGATGTCGACCGCCAACACCGCCCACCCGCTGATTTTGAACACCTTCTTTTCCTGGATATTTTTCATGTGATCCTCCTGAGATATCGAAATGATATCATTATGATATTTAATTTGTCAATAGGGTAAACTCAAGATTTTATTAAGTCAAAAATGCCGACTTATGAGTTGTGTCTCCCTTCCGCCAAATGGTAGAATAGCCAAGCTTCACAGCCACGGAGAGGTGCTGGAGTGGCTGAACAGGAGCGCCTGCTAAGCGCTTGTCTCGGCTAAAACCGGGACCGCGGGTTCGAATCCCGCCCTCTCCGTACTCCTATGCGCAACATCTACATCCTCTTCCTGGCCTCGAACGACCTGGGCGTTCGGCGCCTGGTCATGCCCACGGGACCCCTGATCGTCGCCGCGGCGATCCGCAAATCGCCTCTATTCGGCCGGGACGATCGCGTCTACATTTGCGACACCTTCCGGGAAGTTTTAACCGTCGCCCGGCGCCACTCCGTCGACCGGGTCCATTTCCTGGTCTCGTCGATGCAGATTATCCGGGGGGTGAACAGCGAAACCAACCCGGCCCTGGCCTATCTGAAACGGTTGAAAAAACGCTTCCCGGGCATCGTCTCCTGCGTCGGCGGACCGGACGTTTCGCTCAATCCCGACGATTACCGGGTGGAATTCGACGTCGTCTTCCAAGGCGAGCTCGGGAGCCTCGACCCGGTCGAGATCCTCCGTTCGGAAACTCCGTACTTCAGAGCGCCTCCGGCGGACCTCGACGCCGAGCCTCTCGATTACGAATGCCTGGCCGGGCGGACGTATCTCTCGGGTTCGATCCAGACATCCCGGGGATGCCCCAACGCCTGCGATTTCTGCAACATCGGCCATCTCTACGGGCGCGGGGTCCGGACGATCGACCCGGACCTTCTCGAGGAGCGTCTGGAGTCCCTGGCCCGGGTTCACCGCGGATTCGTCATTATCGGCGATGACAATTTCGGCTGCGGCCTCGAGGAAAAGATGACCGAATTTTTAGAGGTCATCGTCCGGTTCCAGGAACGGCGCGGCTTTCCGTTTCTCTTCGCCGTCCAAGCGCCGCTTCGAACGTCCTGTTTTCCGGAAGTCCTTGGTTTGATGCGCGCTGCCAATATCGCGGCCGCGTTTATCGGCGTCGAAAGCCCGTCGGAGGACGCCCTGGCCGCCGTCCGCAAGGGGCATAACCTCGGGAAGCCCTTCGGCGAACAAATCGGGGCCTTTACCCGGCATGGCATCATGCCCTATATTTCCCTCATCCTCGGCCTGGATCGGGAACCGGGAGATATCGGCGAACGCTTCAAGGCCCTTCTCGTCGAGAGCCGGACGCCGTTCTTGATGCTGAACCTGATCAATCCCGTGACCGGTTCCTCGTTCCGCCGGCGGGTCGCGGCTGAGGGCCGCCTCCTCGACCACCCGATTTATGCCCGTCATCATCTCATGACCATGAAGACAAGCAGGCCGTACGCCGCCGTCGTCGGGGATTACGTCGGCGTTCTGAACTGGTTTTTCGAGGACGGCCGATTGATCGAGTCCTGCCGGCAGCTCGAAAACGAGACGCATGCGGGTCGGAACACCAGGGCCATGGAGGCGCACGTTTCCAACCTGCCGCATTTCACGGTATTGAAGATCGTCCTCGTGTATATCGGGCTCTGCTTGAAGACGAGATCGGCCCGCGGCTTCCTCGAAATGTTCAAACGGCTCGGCCGGCCGAAAGCCGAGGTTCTCTATTTCCTGGGGATCCGGGGGACGGCCCTGGGGATCAAGGCCGGAATGCGGGTCGAGATCCGCATGGTCGCTAAAGGCCTGCAAAAACTCAAGGCCGCCCGGCTCTATCCGTACGAAACGCCGCCGGTTTAAGACGTCTTCTTCATCGACAGGCCGATCCGCTTGCGCTCCTTGTCCACGCTCAGGATTCGAACCCTGACGAGCTGGCCGACCTTGACCAGTTTGTGAGGGTCGGAGACGAACTTGTCGCCCATTTCCGAGATATGGACCAGGCCGTCCTGGTGGACGCCGATGTCGACGAAAGCCCCGAAATCGACGATATTGGAAACCACTCCCTCCAGGACCTGGTCGGGAGCCAGATCGTCGACGGTTCGGGCGTTTTCGGAGAAAACGGCGTAACGGAATTCGGACCGCGGGTCGCGGCCGGGCTTTTCCAATTCCTTGAGGATGTCCCGGATCGTCGGCAAACCGAGGCCGGGACCGGAGAACTTACGCGGGTCGACCGACTTGAGGAGTTCCTCGTTTCCGATCATTTGGGGGACGGTCGTCCCGAGCTTTCCGGCCATCTCCTCGACGAAGGCGTAGCGCTCGGGATGAACGGCGGAGTTATCCAGGGGATTGGACGCTCCGGGAATCCGGAGAAATCCCGCCGCCTGCTCGAACGTCTTCTCCCCGAAGCCCTTCACCGCTTTCAGATCCTCGCGCGAGGCGAACGGGCCGTTTTCATGGCGGCGGGCGACGATGGCCGAGGCCGTGGCCCGGTTCAAGCCGGAGACGTACTTGAGAAGCTCTTCGGAGGCGAGGTTGAGGTCGACTCCGACCGAATTGACGCAGCTTTCGACGACATCGTCGAGCGATTTTCTTAGGGAGGCCTGGTCGACATCGTGCTGGTACTGGCCGACGCCGATCGACTTGGGCTCGATCTTGACCAGCTCGGAGAGCGGGTCCTGAAGCCGGCGGGCGATGGAAATCGCGCCCCGAATGGTGACATCCATCCGGGGGAATTCCTTGACCGCCGCGTCGGAGGCGCTGTAGACGCTCGCTCCCGATTCGTTGACGACCACGCAAACCGGCCGCTTGGCCGCCGACAGCTCGTCCAGGCAGGCCCGGACGAACGTCTCGGTCTCGCGTCCGGCCGTGCCGTTGCCCACCGCGATCAGGCCGATCTTGTGCTCGTCGATCATCTCGAGCAGGGCCAGCTTGGCTCCGTCGGTGTCGTTTTTCGGGGCGTTGGGGAAAATCGTCCGGTATTCGAGGAACTTCCCCGTGCCGTCGACCGCGGCGACCTTGCAGCCGGTCCGGAATCCCGGGTCGATTCCGAGAACGGGCTTGGGCCCGGCCGGAGCGGCCAGGAGAAGGTCGCGGAGGTTGTCGCCGAAAACCTTGAAAGCCTCGGCTTCGGCTTTTTCCCGGATCTCGGACCGGATCTCGGTTTCGATCGTCGGGGCCAGGAGCCGGTCCAGAGCGTCGAGTGCGATATCGACCAGGCGCGGCGCGGCTGCGCTCTTCGGGTGGCGGACGAAACGAACGACGAGGTCTCGGAGCGCGGGTTTCTTGGGAACGGCCAGCTCGATTTTCAGGACTTTTTCCCGCTCCCCGCGGATCATCGCCAGGACCCGGTGGGAGGGGAGGCGGCCGACGCTCTCTCGGAAATGATAATACATTTCGTACTTGGAGGACTGTCCTTCGAATTCCTTCCGGGCGGAGGCGACGAGAACGCCTTCGGTCCGGGCCAGTTCGCGATACGCTTTGCGGGCTTCGGCGTTTTCGGCCCATTCCTCGGCCAGGATGTCGCCGGCCCCCTGAAGGGCGGCTTCGGCCGTTTCGATTCCCTTTTCCGGGTCGATGAACTTGGCCGCTTCGGCCGCCAAGTCGGCTGCCGGGTCCTCGAGACCGTCCAGCCGGCGGGCCAGCGGCTCGAGTCCCGCCTCCCTGGCTTTGGACGCCCGGGTCATCCGTTTCGGCTTGAAGGGCTGGTAGAGATCCTCGAGCTCGTGCTTATCGGCGGTCCCTTCGATCGCCGTCCCGAGTTCCGGCGTAAGATTCCCTTGTTCCCGGAGAATGTTGAGAATCGAGGCCCGCCTCTCTTCCAGCTCCTGGAAGTACTTCCGGCGGCGGTCCAGCTCGCGGAGACGGACCTCGTTGAGGTTGCCGGTCTGTTCCTTCCTGTACCGGGCGATGAACGGGATCGTCGACCCCTCGTTCATGAGGGCGAGGGTACGGGCGACTTGGGCGACTCCCAGCTTGAATTCGGCGGCGATGCGTTCGGCGATCTCCACGAAACGGCTCCTTTTTCGGGTCATGCGGACCGGAGTGAGCCACTATCCCACACCCGGGGCCTGCCTGTCAAAACAGGTTCCGCGCATTTGATTTTACCCGAAATTTTCGATAGGTTGAACCCATGGGTTCCGGAAGGCCGGGACGAAGGAGGAGGCAGCATGAATTCGTCGCGAATCTCCGCCGCCGTTTCGATTTTCGCCATGGCCCTGGCCGCCGCCGCCCTTTCCTGCGGCCCGCGGCCTGCTGAGGGCCCCCTGGCCGACTCCGTTTTCCGTGATTTCCAATCCCCGCCCGCCGAATTCCGGAGCGCCCCGCTCTGGGTCTGGAACGATCGGGTGACCGAGGCCCAGATCGACGAGCAAATGGCCGACTTCAAGGCCAAGGGAATCGGGGGCCTCTTCGTCCATCCTCGTCCCGGCTTGATCACGCCCTACCTGTCCGAGGAATGGATCGGGCTTTTCAAGCATGCCGTCGATAAGGGACGGGAACTCGGGATGAAGGTCTGGATCTACGACGAAAACTCCTATCCTTCGGGTTTTGCCGGGGGACACGTTCCCGCGGCCATGCCGGAAGCGGTCCGATCGGGTTTGCGGATGAAAAAGACTGAAACGCTCTCCGGCCCAAGGGAGCCGGCTCCGATTCTCGTCCTTCGAAGGACCGGAGACGGGTTCGAGGATATCACCGCCAAGCTCCAGGCGGAGGCCTTCGGTTCCGGGGACTATCGCGTGTTCGATCTCGTTCGCCAGAAGCCCAGCCCCTGGTATGGCGGTTTCGCCTACGTCGACATCATGCGGCCCGAGGTCACGGCCAAGTTCCTCGAGGTCACCCTGGAGCCTTACCGGGCGGCCTTCGGCTCCGATTTCGGCGGCGTCGTTCCCGGCGTCTTTCAGGACGAAGCGGAAAACAACCCTCCGGGGGGCGAGGGTTTTCCGACCGTGAGCTGGACGCAGCGGCTTTTCGATGCATTCCAGGCCAGATGGGGATATGACCTCCGGCTTCATCTCCCGGCGCTCTTCGAGGACGAAGTCGGAGGAGAGGCCGTTCGCCACGATTACTACGCCGTGCTCCTCGATCTGTTCCTGGAAGGATGGGCGAAGCCTTATTTCGATTATTGCGAGAAAAACAAGCTGGCTTTTACCGGCCACTATTGGGAGCACGAATGGCCGCGGCCGGTCATGAATCCCGACAACCTGGCCTTCGCCGCCTGGGCCCATATGCCGGGAATCGACATCCTGATGAACGATTTCGCCCGCCACCGGTCGGCCCAGTTCGGAAACGCCCGCTCGGTCAGGGAAATCCGCAGCGCCGCGAATCAGATGGGCCGGGCCAGAACCCTGTCGGAAACTTATGGGGCGGGCGGTTGGGACCTGACGTTTTTCGACCAGAAAAGGATCGCCGACTGGCAATTCGCCCTGGGCGTGAACTTCGTCAATCAGCACCTCTCCTACGTGACGATCATGGGGGCCCGCAAACGCGATCATCCCCAGTCGTTCTCCTATCACGAACCCTGGTGGCCGTACTATGGAATGATGGGGGATTACCTCGGGCGCCTGTCGGCGGCGACCTCGGCCGGCCGTCAGGACAATCGTGTGCTTATCCTCGAACCGACGACGACCGCCTGGTTGTTCTATTCTCCGGCCGGCGACCGGACCGGGTGGGAAGCGGTCGGGAACCGCTTCCAGGACTTCGTCAACGCCCTGGAAGCGGCCCAGGTCGAGTATGACTTGGGAAGCGAGGATACGCTGAAGTCCCACGGCCGAGTCGCGGGCTCGACGTTTGAACTCGGGAAGCAAAAGTACGAGCTCATTGTTCTGCCGCCCGGGATGAGGAACGTCGAGGCGCCCACGGCCCGCCTGCTGAAAGACTACCTGGCGGCCGGGGGGCGGGTCCTGGTTTATGGGGATCCGCCCGACTTCGTCGACGGACGGCCTTCGGATGATTTCCGTGCGCCGCTGGATAATAAGGCGAAGGGCTGGATTGTCGCCGCCGAGGAGGCCGGTCCGGAACGAATTCTCGAAATCCTTCCGCCGGATTACGCTTTCACGGTCCGAACGGCCGAAGGGGCCGAAAACCTTCTTTTCCATCACCGCCGGACGCTTCGCGATGCGGACCTCCTCTTCCTGGCCAATACCGACCCGGTGAATGCCGTGTCCGGCTCGATCTCCTCGGAACGTTTTACCGCGGCTGAAGCTTGGGACGCGTTCAGCGGAGCGGCCGGGCCGTATCCGGCGGCCCGGGAGAGCGGGAAGGGCCTTGTCGCTTTCGACCTGCCGCCTGGAGGAAGCCTTCTGCTCTGTCTGAAGCAGGGGAAGGGGATGAAGGGTCCCCTTCCGGCCGAACAAGCGGCGCCCGTCCCCGTCGAGGCGGGTCTGACGACCGTTTCACGGCTCGAGCCGAACGTCCTGACTCTCGATTACTGTGACCTTTCGGTCTCGGGGCGGATGGAGCGGGACCTCTTTTTTTATGAAGCCCAGCTTCAGACCTTCAAGGCCCACGGCCTCGAGCGCAATCCCTGGGACAGCGCCGTTCAGTACAAGACGAACATTCTCGATAAGGACCGCTTCCCGGCCGCAAGCGGTTTTACCGCGGCCTTTCATTTCGATGTCGCCCCGGGTACCGATGTCTCTTCGATCGAGGCCGTCGTCGAGCGGCCGGCGCTTTTCCGGGTCTCGGTCAACGGCCGCCCTGTCGATCCGGCGCCCGGCCGCTGGTGGTTGGACAAGGCATTCGGTGTTTTTCCCGTCGGGCCGCATCTTCGCCCCGGCCGGAACACAATCATTCTTACCGCCGCGCCGTTCACGATCCATTCGGAATTGGAGGCGGTCTATTTGCGCGGGGAATTCGCCCTCGAGCCGGCGGTGACGGGGTTCCGCCTGGCGCCGGCTGTCATGCTTTCAACAGGAAGCTGGAAAGCTCAAGGGATGCCGTTTTACGGACAAACCGTCGCTTACGCCAAAACCCTGAACCTCCCCTCGACGCCGGCTCCCGGCAAGCGATACGAAGTCGCCCTGGGTCGGTGGGCCGGAGCCCTGGCTGAAGTCAGGGTGAATGGAACGCCGGCCGGATTGATCGCCTTCGCCCCCTTCCGTCTCGATGTCACCGATCGCCTTCGGCCCGGGGAGAACCGGGTCGAGGTCGTTGTCTGCGGGACGCTGAAAAACACTTTCGGGCCGTTTCATAACGAACCAAAGCTGGGCCAGGCCTGGCCGGGACAGTTCCAGCGGGGCGCGGCGGGAGGCCGTCCGTCCGGGTCGAAATACAGCCAGGTGGATTACGGATTGTTCGAGGATTTCAACATTTTGATCAGATAGTCTGTTATAATCGGCGGCTTATGGGACCGATCGTCCTGGCCAACCTGTCGACCTATCCAAGGCGCCCTTTTCTGGCTCCGCCCTATGGCCTCCTCTACGTTGCCTCGGCCCTGGACCGGGCCGGGATCGACGTCCGGCTCTATCATCGGAAGGTCCTCGACCGCGGCCAGGTCCTTCGGGCGGCCGAGGAGATCCTGGCCCTGAAGCCGGTTTTAGCCGGATTTTCGACCATCTCGGGACCGTCGCTGATTCCGGCCCTGGCTGTTTCCAAAATCATCAAAACGCGGACAAAGATCCCGGTGGTTTGGGGCGGCCTTCACGCCACCCAATACCCGGAACAGGTCTTGGCCTCGCCCTGGGTGGATTATGTCGTCGTCGGAGAGGGGGAGGAGACTGCGGTTGAACTGGCCCGGGCTTTGGCGGTTGGGCCGGGCGGGCGTTTCGACCCGGCCTCCATTCAAGGCCTGGCCTTCAAGGAAAACGGCCGCCTCCGAATCAATCAGTCCCGTCCCTTGATCGAAAACCTCGACCTTTACCCGCCGGCCTGGCATCATCTGAACATCGACGAATACCTGACGAAAAAAACCTATCTGCTGACCGACGGCGGATCGGAGCTGTCCGAGGGCCGGATCGCCTCGATCCTGACCGCCAGGGGATGTCCCTGGCGCTGTACGTACTGCTATAACCTATCCGTCAACCAGCGAAGATACCGGACCCATTCGGTCGATTTCGTCGTCGGGATGGCCCATGAGCTCCGCGACCGGCACGGCGTCGAGGCCATCCATATCCAGGACGATCATTTCTACGGCGAATGGGAGCGGGCCTTTTCCATCGCCCGGCGGCTTCGGATGCCCTGGAGCTCGAGCGGCCGGGCCGACGAGGTCGTCCGCTGGGGGAACGGGATTCTGGCCGAGCTCCGGTCCACCGGACTGCGGGAGCTTCAGATCGGAGCCGAATCGGGCTCCCCCCGGATCCTCAAGCTGATGAAAAAAGACGTCACGATCGAGCAGATGTTCCGGGCCGCGGAACTTTGCGACCGGCACGGGATCCGGGTCTTGTTCAGCTTCATGACCGGCATTCCGGGTGAGACGGATGCCGACCGGCGCCTGACCTGCGAGGTTATGGACCGCTTGGAGCGGGTTGGGCCTTCCATCGTCGTTAACGGCCCGGGCGTCTATTTCCCCTGGCCGGGAACGCCGATGAACGCCATGGCCGAAAAGCTCGGCTACCGGCCTCCGGCCAAGACGAAGGATTGGGACTTCATGGTCTGGGGAACCCGCCAAATGAAGATGCCGTTCGCCCCGGGCCGGGTCCGCCTGATCGAGCATTATCGCCGGTTGGCCAAGCGCACGGCGACGGGCTCGTTGAGAATCCCGTTTTTCGCCCGGATTTTGATTTCCCTGGCCCGGTTTCGTTGGAAGCGCCGATTTTTCCGTTTCCCCGCCGATTACTACCTGCCCCGACTGGTTCTTGTCTGGTTGCGCCGCCATTCCGGAAAGGGCGCCGCGGCCGTCTACGATCAGGAATAATGCAGGTTAAAACCTGACCCCTCTGCTTTGGGCGTAGCAGTAGATGCAGCCTCGCCGGCATGTTCCGTAAACGCCGATATCCCGGCTTTCATCGCAGCCGCAGGTTTTTCTTTGGCGCGGGTCCTTGCGGGACGGCAATGGCCGGCCGGTGAGCCTGGAGAGGAGGCCGGCGTCAACGCACTTTCCGGGATGAACGCCGAAGGATGCGAGGCCGACTTCCTCGGCGCAGCTCCAAATCTCCATTCCCCGCCGCTCGGCGCATGAAGCCAGCGGCGGAATCAATTCGGCCAGGTCTTCCGGCGAAGGTTGCCGGACGACGATCCCATCGGCTTCAAGAGCCCGGAACCGGCGTGCCGCCGCCCGGTAAAAATCGACCAGGCTGATCATCACCCGGCGGGTCGATCCGGCCAGGGCGGCCGAGATTTCCTCGAATCTCTCCCTGTGAAAAGCGGGTCCGGTTCGGTTGGACAAAACGATCGGGTCGTATCTCCAGACGAGGCGGTCCGGTCCGGTTCGTTCGGCCAGTTCCCGGAATGCGGCTGCGGTTTCCCGGAACCCGGGACCATCGGGGTCGAGGAACGGAGGGTTGTCCATCAGGGTAAACTGGAAATAATAGGAAAATCCCCGGATTTCGAGCTCTTCCAGGAAGGGAACAAGCGGCCGGGGATCCCTCGTCCAGAAGACGATCCCATCGACATCCTCCGGTCTCAGCGACACTCGGGACGTAATCCGGGGATTCCAGGGGTGCGGCACCTCGATGAACCCTGTCCGGACGGCGTCCATGAATGGGCGGGCGAAATAGGACGGGATGTCGGTCCGACGGCTGGCGCTGATGATCATGGGGCGTCCGCCCGCCGGGCCCGGGTCAGGCCTCGGAAAACGGCGTCGGATGCTGGGAATCGTCCCCGCCGCCGGTCCATGCGGTTCGCAACAGGGTCAACTCCTTGTCGTCGGAGGCCCGGGACAAGCGATGGAGGAAAACCGGCCGACGGCCGTCCCCGGGGACCGTCCTTCGTTCGAGGCGGGATATGATCGAGTCCCCGTAGAATGCTTCGGACCGGAAGTTGACCTCGACGGAGGCCGGCCGGCGGCTGCACAGGATGTCCCGGGGAACGGTCTCGAGGGCTCTGTGAATGTAGGCCGTGGCCGTGAAATGGCGATTGATGTCCAGGTCGGAAAAAAAGACGGGGAATTCCTTCCGGATATCTTCCCGTTCCGGCGCTGGAAGGGAAGGGAAGACGTCCTCAACCGCCCTTCGCTCAAGCAGCGGGAACGATTCCAGGTACTCGGCGATTTTGACCGGCCGCCGGGTGTTCAGGTCGATGATCAACCAGGACGACGTCGCCCGGGCGGCCGGGCCTTCCGCCGTCGCGGCCTCGAAATCCCGGACGGCATAGAGAGGGAACTTGGCCGAAGGCCAGGTTCGGATCTCGACCCGTTCGCCCCAGCCGGGAAAGCGGTCGAACTCGACGTGAAACCGGGACAGGACCCAGGTCCGGCTTTTTTCAAAAAGGTCCGTGACCCCGACGTTGAACCTGGCGGCGTGTTCCGCGGCCGACTCGAGGAGATAATCGATGAAAACAACCGGCTGGATGCGGCCGCCCTGGTCGATATCCACAGCCCGAACCTGGAATTCCTTTTTATGCACGGATTCGTCCATGATGACCCTCTGCCCGTGTCCGGGCTCCATTAGTATAGAAATCCCCGGCCGCCCATGCAAACGGGCGGGGAAGTTTTCCCCTTTTAAGGCGTCCAAACATCGTGAGAGGAAAAGCATGCGTTCTACTAAAATGACCGCGGCGGTCGGTTGGGGCGTGTTTTTTCTGTTCTTTGCCGGAGCGGTCTCGGCCCCGGCTTCCGAGCCTGTTCCGCCGCCGGCCGGCGGATTCAACGTTCTCCTCATCACGGTCGATACGCTCCGGTCCGACCGGGTGTCGGCCCTATCCTCC
Source organism: Candidatus Aminicenantota bacterium (assembly GCA_016931595.1). Taxonomy (GTDB): domain Bacteria; phylum Acidobacteriota; class Aminicenantia; order Aminicenantales; family UBA4085; genus JAAZPG01. The sequence continues at coordinate 13,158 of JAFGEN010000009.1, forward strand.
CGGTTCGTCAAGACTTCGAACCTGGATGCCTTGGCCGGCAAATCGCTCGTTTTCGCCAACGCCTATGCCCACAGCACACTGACCCGCCCGTCCCATGCCAACATCATGACCGGGACGACGCCGCTCTTCCACGGCGTCAGCGACAATCCCGGATTCCGCCTGGAAAAACGCTACCCGGTGCTGGCCGAGTCGCTCAAGACCGCGGGTTACGCGACCGGGGCGTTCATCGGCGCCTTCATCCTCGACTCCCAGTTCGGCCTGGACCGAGGTTTTGATTTCTACGATGACATGCACGGCCAGTCGGCCATTGTCGAACGGCGGGCTGAGCAGGTCGTCGCCTCGGCCGTCGACTGGATCTCCGGGCGGACGGACAAATGGTTCGCCTGGATTCACCTTTTCGACCCACACGACCCCTACGACCCTCCCGAGCCGTTCAAGTCCCAGTACGCCAAGGACCCCTATTCAGGGGAAGTCGCCTATACCGACGCCCAGATCGGGGTCCTAGTGGAGTCCCTGGAAAAACGCGGCCTCATGGACAAAACCGTCATCGTCCTCACGTCCGACCACGGCGAGGCCCTGGGCGACAAGGGCGAGGAGACGCACGGCTTCTTCGCCTACAATCCCGTCATTCGCATCCCTCTGTTCGTCTATTATCCCGGCGTCGGAAACAAGACGGTCGCGGCCAATGTCGGCCACTTCGACATTTTCCCGACAATCTGCTCCCTGACCGGGGCGCCGGTTCCGGAAAGCGTCCAGGGCGAATCGCTGCTCCCGATCGCCGGCGGCCGGGCCCGCAAGGAACCGGCGATCTATTTCGAGTCTCTGTCGCCCAGCTTCTTCCTGGAAGCGGCTCCGCTCCAGGGCTTTATCGAAGGAAAGGTCAAGTTCATCGACCTGCCCATCAAGGAAGTCTACGACGTGGTCGCCGACCCCGGCGAAGAAAATAACCTGGCTCCCATGACCGACCTGGCCCCGCTTCGAGCGACCCTGGATCGTTTGCGCAAGCAACTCAAGGGCAAGGGAACCAGGCAGGACCTTCAAGGCAAGGACATCCGGCCGCTGATGGAGAGCCTGGGCTATCTGTCCGGGAAGAGCAAGACGAAGAAGGGATACACCCAGGCGGACGACCTCAAAACCCTCCTTCCGCTGATCGCCCAGATGCATATCGCCGTCAATGAATTCAAGGCCGGCAAACCCGACCCGGCCCTGGCCAAGATCCGGAATATCACCCGGATCAGGCCCTCCTATACCACGGCCTACCAAGCGGCCGCAATCATCTGCCGCGATCTTGGGCGATTGGACAAGGCCGAGGAGTTCCTCCGGAATGGGTTGGAAATCAATCCGGACAACCTCCTCCTGCTGACCGACCTGGGGGTCACCCTGATCCGGGCAAAAAAACCGGCCGAGGCCTCCGCGTTGCTCGAACTCGTCGTCGAGAGGGATGAGGACAACCCGGAATACCAGAACTATCTCGGCCGAGCGTACATGGACCTGGGCGAGCTGGCCAAGGCCGAGGAGCGGTTCAAAAAAGCGCTCTCGCTCGACTCGGATATGGTCGAAGCGTTCAATAACCTCGGCTACGTGAACCTGATCTTTTACGTCCAGCGCAAGGATCCGAAGCGCTACGAGGCCGCCATCGCCAACTTCGACAAAGCCCTGAGCCATAACCCGGCGCTCGCCTCGGCTCTGAAGGGCAAGGCTGCGGCGGCCGAGGCTAAAGCCGGACGATAAGATGGCCAAGGGGCCTGTCCATCCTAAGATGAGTCATGGAGAAAGGCTTCATCGAAGGGTGAGCAGGGAGTGAAGCGACCGTTGAGAGGGAACCCTCTTCGGGTTCCCTCTCAAGGGAATCCGTTGACATCCTTCCTCCCTTCGATAGAATACGTTTATCTTTTTCGAAAGGGAGAGATGCCTTGACGGCGAGCCCGCCGGCCGGGCGTGAATTTCCGACATGTCCGCAATGCACCGGCGCGATTTCCTTCACCGCCTCGGAGCGGGAGCGGCCGGGGTCTGGGCGGCCTCGGCGTTCCCCCGGACCGGCCGGGCGCAAACATCGTCCCCGGCGGTCCGGCCGAACGTTCTTTTCATCACCGTCGACGACCTCCGGCCCGAGCTCGGCTGCTACGGGAACGGGATCATCAAGACGCCGAACATCGACCGGCTGGCCGCTTCGGGCGTCACGTTCACCCGGGCCTATTGCCAGCAAGCCCTGTGCAATCCTTCCCGGGCCAGCCTTCTGTCCGGGCTTCGGCCCGATTCGGTCAAGGTTTGGGACCTCCGCGTCCATTTCCGTGATACGGTTCCGGAGGTCGTCACCCTGCCCGAATATTTTCGCAAAAATGGATATCGGGCCGAGGCCTGCGGCAAGGTTTTTCATACCAACATGGACGACCGGAAAGCCTGGGACGTACCGACGTTCTTCCCCCGCGCTTCCCGCCTTTATTCAAAAGGGACCCTGGAGCATGTCGACTATCTCGCCCTCAAAGCCCGGGCCGAGGGAAAGGGGGAGGCGTTCATCAGAGACCACGTCCGCGGTCCGGCCACGGAGGTCGAGAATTGCCGTGACGAGGAGCGCTGGGACGGAGAGATCGCCGAGACGGCCATCCGGGCCCTCTACCGCCTGGCCTCGGCCAAGCAGCCGTTCTTTCTGGGCGTCGGGTTCATTCAACCCCACCTCCCCTTCGTCGCTCCGAAGCGGTATTGGGATCTCTACGACCCCAAGGCGATCCCTGAAGCTCGGAATCCCTATCCGCCCAAGAAGGCCCTGATGATCTCACTGAACGCCAACGACGAACTCCGGGATTACGAGGATTTCGCCGAAACGCCGCCCCCGTGGAAGGGCCGGCTCCCGGAAGAGAAGCGGCGGCGTCTGAAGCACGGTTACTATGCCTCGGTCAGTTTCATCGACGCCCAGGTCGGCCGGATCCTGAATTTCCTCGGGCGGCTGGGACTGGCCGGGAATACGATCGTCGTCTTTCTGGGCGACAACGGTTTCAAGCTGGGCGAGCACGGATCCTGGTCGAAGATGACCAATTTCGAGGATGACACGCGCTGCCCCCTGATCATCCGGGCCCCGGGCGCGGCAGGAAACGGCCGGAAGGCCGAAGGTTTGGTGGAGTTCGTCGACCTTTATCCGACCGTCTGCGGACTGGCCGGCCTGCCCCGGCCGGATCATCTCGAGGGAAGCAGCCTGGGTTCCCTTCTCAATGAACCGGAGCGGGCCGGCAAGGAGGCCGCGTTCAGCCAGCATTACCGGCGTCATGTCAGCGCGCCGCTGATGGGCTATACGGCCAGGACCCTGACCCACAGGTTCGTCGAGTGGAGATACATGGACACTGGAAACGTCCTGGGTGAAGAATTATATGACTTGATTCGGGATCCCCTGGAGAATGTCAATATCGCCGATTCGCCTGAGAACGCCAAAATACTGGAAGAGATGAGGGCCCTCCTCCGCCGGACTTGCCCGGTCCGGCCCCGGCGGGGCCCGGCCCTTCTGGCTTCCCAGAGCTCCGACCTTCGGGTCGAGCTCGAACTGGTCAACGAATTGGGAGAAGAAGTGACTATCTATGAGATCGACGCCGACGGCGCCCGCCGCTGGGTTCACAGCCTCGTGGCCGGAAAGCAGATGGTCATCGACACGTTTCTGACACATCCCTTCGTCGTGGAAAGCCTGTCCGGCGAATTCCACCGGGTCTGCTACGCCGACTACCCCCGCCGCCGGGTCGTCCTCCGCCGCTGATTGGAATTTTGATTGACAGGGAGTGCCTCCCGGTCTATAAAGAACGGCGGCCCAGACCCGCAACCGACACGAGGAGAGCGCCATGACGTCCCCGACCGGATTCGACAGCGAATTGTACCTTGCCCAGCAGGAAGCCGAAATTCTCAAGCGGGTCAACAGGTTCGACGACAAGCTCTACCTCGAGTTCGGCGGCAAGATCCTGTTCGACATGCATGCCTCGCGGGTCCTGCCGGGATTCGACCCCAACGTCAAGATGCGGCTGCTCCAGAAGCTCCGGGACCGGGCCGATATCCTTCTCTGCATCTACGCCGGCGACATCGAGCGGAAGAAAGTCAGGGCGGACTTCGGGATCACCTACGATGTCGACGCCCAGAAGCTGATCGACGACCTGTCGGAGCATGGGCTGGATGTGCGGGGCGTGGTCATCACCCGGTTTGCCGACCAGCCGTCGGCCAAGGTTTTCCGGAGCAAGCTCGAGCGGCGCGGCATTCGGGTCTACACCCACGGGTTCACCCGCGGCTACCCGACCGACGTCGACCTGATCGTCAGCGACGCCGGCTACGGGGCCAACGAATACATCGAGACCAAAAAACCACTGGTCGTTGTCACCGGGCCGGGTCCCAACAGCGGGAAGCTGGCGACCTGCCTGTCCCAGCTCTACCACGACTACCGGCGCGGCCGGAAATCGGGATATGCCAAGTTCGAGACGTTTCCGATCTGGAACCTGCCCCTCAAGCACCCGGTCAACGCGGCCTACGAAGCGGCCACGGCCGATATCCGCGATTTTAACCAGGTCGACCCGTTCCATCTCGAGGCCTACGGGACGACGGCGGTCAACTACAACCGCGATGTCGAGGTTTTCCCGGTCCTTCGTCGGATCCTGGAGAAAATCACCGGCGGCGAGGCCCTCTACCGCTCGCCGACGGATATGGGGGTCAACCGGGCGGGCTTCGCCGTCAACGACGACGAGGTCTGCCGCCGGGCCTCCCTCCAGGAACTCATCCGGCGCTATTTCCGGTACTCCTGCGAATATGCCCTCGGTTTCGTCGACAAGGAAACGGTGGAGCGGGCCGAACTGATCATGAAAGAAATGAACGCCCGGCCGGAAGACCGGAAGGTCGTCGGCCCGGCCCGGGACGCGGCCGAGGCGGCCCGGGCGAAAGGGAAGGGCCATAAGGGCGTGTTTGTCGGGGCGGCCCTCGAAATTCCCGGCGGAACGGTCGTGACCGGGGTGAACTCGCCCCTTCTCCATGCCGCTTCCAGCCTCATCCTGAACGCAGTCAAGATGGTCGCCGGGATTCCGGACGCCATTCCCCTCCTTTCATCATCGACACTGGAAGCGGTCGGCCGGTTGAAGCGGGACATCCTCGGACTGAAGTCGGCCAGCTTGAACGTGGACGAGGTCCTGATCTGCCTGAGCCTGAACGCCGGGGCCAACCCGATGGCCCACCTCGCTCTGGAGAAACTCAAGGATCTCCGCGGTTCCGAAGTTCATATGACCCATATGCCGACGCCGGGGGATGAGGCCGGTCTCCGCCGGCTGGGCCTCCATATGACGTCGGACCCGAATTTCTCCAGCAAGAACCTGTTCGTTTCCTGACCTGGATTATTCATAAATATTTTAAAATTCTTATTATGAATAAGATAGAAAATATGAGTATTTACCCTCCGGGCGAGTCGATAGGGCCGCATCTGCTTCGTTGCGAAGGGTTCGCAGTGCGACTAGCACAGCGTCACCCTTCGCGCCTCGCATCTGCAGCCCTCTCGACTCGTGCATCATCCAGGTTAAGCTTGCCATGGCGTCCATGATCCATGACCTGGGGGCCGCGGCGATCGTTCCCGGCCGGGCCTTTCGGCGGCTGGAGACGGACCCGAAGACACTCCGGAAGGGTATCCGGGCGATCGTTTTCATCGGATTCCTTTACACGATTTCGGCCGCCGGGCTGGCCGCAGCCGGAGCCCTGCTCCCGGCCCCGGCTTTTCTTCCCCTCCCTCCCTATAACTACTACTTTTTCGAGATGCTGTTCGCCCTGCCGTTGGTTTGCGCGGCCTGGCTCGCCGGGGCCGGCGGCGGGAACCTGCTGGCTTCGCTTCTCGGGGGCCGGGGATCCGCCAAGACGGCGGCCGGGGCCTGGGCCTTCGCCTTTGCCGTCCCGTCGCTTCTCATGTGGCTGCCGCACGCGGTCTTTTCCGGATTCCTGATCCTGGGCATATCCCAGAAGGAGTTCATGTCGTACACGGCCGAACCCGGCGTCTGGAGGACCGGTTTTTTTGCCTGGCAAGGGCTGGCCTTGGTCCTTCTCGTCCTCGGTTCGGTCAAAGCGGCCTCTGTCGGCCGGGCCCTGAAACCCGTCCCGGCCGCTCTTTCCGGCCTGCTGGCCGCAGGCTTGTTCGCCCTTGTCCTCGGTTTTGCGATTCGCTGAAGATGAGATGATGACCCATGTAACTTCTTCCGGTGAGCGTAGGATCGTTCTGATCCTGGCCACGATCGCCGCCTTCATCACTCCATTCATGGCCGCGTCCTTGAACGTGGCGATCCCAGTCATCGGCCGGGAATTCGATCTATCGTCCGTTTCCCTCGGCTGGATCGTCAATGCCTATCTCCTGGCCGCCGCAGTCTTCCTGGTCCCCTTTGGGAAGATTGCCGATTTCGCCGGCCGAAAGAAGATTTTCGGTTGGGGCAGCATGATGTTCGGCCTGGCCTCGGCCGGGGTGGCGCTGTCAGGCTCGACGGTTGTCTTCCTGGCCGGCCGCGTCTGCCAGGGCGTCGGCGGGGCCATGGTGATGAGCACGAGCATGGCCATGCTGACATCGGTGTATCCGCCGGGCGAGCGGGGCCGTGTCCTGGGGATCAACGTCTCCTTCACTTATCTTGGGTTGTCGCTCGGTCCCGTCCTCGGCGGGGCGATGACCCAGCACTTGGGGTGGAAGAGCATTTTCGCAGCCGCCGCTGTCCTGGAATTCCTTGTTGTTTTTCTGGTCGTCCTGAAGCTGAAGGGGGAGGAATGGACCGGCGAGCGGAACGCCGCGTTCGATTATCCCGGGGCAATCTGGATGGGCGCCGGGTTGATCGCCCTGATGCTTGGTTTCGGGCGGATTCCCTCGGCCGATGGATTTCTTTTCGTTATCGCGTCGGTCGTCCTTCTCCTGTTGTTTTTTGCCCGGGAGAAGCGGTGCGCCGCCCCGCTCCTTGACCTGAAATTTTTTCGGGGAAATCCGGTTTTTCTCTATTCGAACCTGGCTGCCCTGGTCAATTACAGCGCGACGACGGCCATCGGGTTTGTCCTGAGTCTTTATCTCCAGTATATCCGAGGGATGACGCCTCAGACGGCCGGTTTGGTCCTTCTGGCCCAGCCGGCGATGATGGTCTTGTTTTCCCCCCTGGCCGGGCGGCTCTCGGACAGGATCGAGCCCCGGCTTCTGGCATCCTCCGGGATGGGGATTCTCACGGCCGGCCTTCTGGTTCTGGCCGGGTGGGGCGCGGGAGCCCCGCCGGTCTTCATCGTCTCGGTTCTTCTCGTCCTGGGATTCGGCTTCGCCCTGTTTTCTTCACCCAATACGAATGCGGTCATGGGGGCGGTGGACAAGCGATCTTATGGAGTGGCTTCGGCCCTCCTGGCCACGATGCGGCTCACCGGGGGGATGATCAGCATGGGCCTGTCCACCCTCGTCTTCGCCCTCCGGATCGGCCGGGTCTCCATCACCCCGGCGGTCCATCCCGAATTCCTATCCGCGTTTCGAATCACATTCATCCTCTGCGCCGGTTTATGCCTGGCCGGGCTTTTCGCCTCCTTGGCCAGGGGGACGGTTCATGATAAAGCGAAGGATGCATCTTCAGTTGACAGGGGAAATAATATCCGATAGAATTAGTAGGAAAAGATTCGGCCTTGCGCCGGAAAGGATGTCCAATGAAACCTCGCCGCCTTGTTGAATCGGTCGAATCCGTGGGGGTGGTGGATTGGGACCGGCGGCTGTTCGACTCCCTGATCCCCCTTCCCGACGGGACCAGTTATAACGCCTACCTCGTTCGCGGAAGCGAAAAGACCGCCCTTCTGGATACGGTCGACCCGGCCAAAATCGAGACCCTCCTGGAGAACCTTCAGGGCGTGGAGAGCCTGGACTATGTCGTGGCCCATCACGGTGAACAGGACCACAGCGGCTCGCTGCCGGTCATCCTGGAAAAATATCCGCGAGCCCGGCTGGTCTGCTCGCCCAAGGCCAAGGGGATTCTGATGGATCTTTTGGCCTTGCCGTCCGACCGGATCACGACCGTGGCCGACGGGGAAACCCTGTCCCTAGGAGACAAAACGCTCGAATTCATCCATACGCCCTGGGTCCACTGGCCGGAGACGATGTGCACCTACCTGCGGGAAGACCGGATTCTTTTCTCCTGCGATTTCTTCGGTTCGCACCTGGCCCAGTCCGGCCTGCTCGTCCGGGATGAAGCCGAGCTTTACCTCGGGGCCAAGCGCTATTTCGCCGAGATCATGATGCCGTTTCGTACGGCCATTCAGAAAAACTTGGAGCGGGTCAAGGGCTTGTCCCTCGATTACATCGCTCCGAGCCACGGCCCGGTCCACAACCGCCCGGCCTTCATCCTCGGAGCCTATCGCGACTGGATTTCCGAAACGCCGAAAAACGAAGCCGTCGTCGCCTACGTCTCGATGCATGGCAGCACGGAGAAGATGGTCGGCAGGCTGACGGCGGCCCTGGCTGAACGGAACGTGACCGTTCATCGATTCGACCTGGCCGGGGTCGACTTGGGCAAGCTGGCCATTTCCCTGGTGGATGCGGCGACGATCGTCCTGGCTTCGCCGGCCGTCCTGACCGGCCTTCATCCCAACGTGGCCTATGCCGCCTTCCTGGCCAACGCCCTCAGGCCAAAGGCGAAGTTCGCCGCCCTGATCGGGTCGTTCGGCTGGGGGCAGAAGATGGCCGAGCAGGTTCTTGCCCTCCTGCCGAACCTCAAGGTCGAAGTCCTGCCGCCGCTCCTGGTCAAGGGGGCGCCGAAGGAGTCCGATTTCGGGGCGGTCGAGGACTTGGCCGAGACCATCGCCCGGAAACACAAGGACTCAGGCTTGGCTTGACCGCCGGTTTGCGGATGTCAGGAGGCTGATGCGGAAGCCGCGCCGAATCTCATCACAGTGCTGAAGATTTCCTCGTGGGAGAGCCTGGTTCCATCGTGGGGCGAGACGACCAGGCGGTAATTGAAAAACGGACATTCCCCTCCATACCAGCGGAGGCGGTCCGGTTGCCCCATGTCCGCCGCCTTCCGGGATTCCAGGCTGTTGAGGACGTCGGCCAGGCCGTGAAGATTGACCCCGGCCGCCGGGTCGACCCCCAGACTGTGCCGCAGCCCCTGGAAATTCGAATACACGAAGCTGAATCCGCGTCCGAGGGGCGAACCGTCCCGGTCCCGCCGGGCCCATTCCTTGAGAAGAAAGCTGTGGGCGTTGACGACGACCAAGCCGTCGACCAGGGTCCGGCCGCTTCCTCCGGCGTTGGGCAGATTCAACATGATTTTCCGGCCGTGGTGCGAATCCCCCTGGTACCAGGCGTTATCTCCCTCGACCTTTCGGACGGCCCGCTCGTAGCGGTCGATTCCTGAAAAAAGATCCCGGGCCTCGAGGATGTCCCTGCCTTGTTCAGCCCGGCTGTGGAGGAGCTTCATGAACTTCAATCCCTCGTCGACCCGGTCGGCGTTGATTTCATCCAATGGTTTTTTCGCTCCGGCGAACAGGGCCCGAAGGACGGCATAAGGCGTGGCCGCGAGGTCGATGGTCGGGGGAAGCATCGAGGCGTCCACGGTCCGGGTGTAGGAAGCCAGCCGCCGCATTCCTTCGTCCACCCGGCCGATTTCCAGGAGCCGGAGGGAGAGAAAAATCGCGGCCAGGGCGTCGAAATCGGGCAACGTATGAGTGACGATCGTGATGGGTTCGAAGGCATCGGCCGGCCGTCCGGCGGGACGAAGATGGTCTAGGACGAGTTCGGGGTGCTTGACGACCAGGGAGGCGGCGCACTCGTTTTCGGCCTCCGGAAAATGATGGTCCAGGATGCCGGGGGCCTGGGCCATCCCGACATCGAGGACGAGGCGGCCGGGGAGGGAGGCGCATCGCGTTCCGAAACCGACGAATTCGTACCGGACGTTCACGGTTTTGAAGATAACATACAACCGGGGAGAAACAAACCCGGGCGGTTTTCGTATAGGAGAGGAGAATCGTCCTCTTTGCGAGGAAAAAGGAGAAACAAGATGATCGTCACAACAACACCGTCGGTGGAAGGCCAATCGATCGCCGGATATCTGGGCATCGTCACCGGGGAAGCCATCATGGGGGCCAACATGTTCAAGGATTTGTTCGCCGGCATTCGGGACATGGTCGGAGGCCGCTCGGCGACCTATGAACGCGAGCTCCAGAACGCCCGCGACATCGCCATCAACGAGATGATCCAGCGGGCGTCCCAGTTGGGGGCCAACGCCGTGGTCGGCGTCGACCTGGACTACGAGGTGCTCGGGCAGAGCAACGGCATGCTCATGGTTTCGGTTTCCGGGACCGCCGTCCGGCTTGAGTAGTCCGACATCTGAAGCCGGCTTCTCAGGGTCCTGCCGCCTCGCAGCCCCGC
>JAFGEN010000144.1 GCA_016931595.1 Candidatus Aminicenantota bacterium
ACCCAGACCTGCCTCTCCGACGCCGGCGAGACGCTCTGGGATTGGGGCCTGGGCGATTTCTTCTCCCCCCGCCTGTCCTTGACCGCCGACCTGACCGCCGACGGGAACAACATCCTCAAGCTGGCCTGGGGCCGGTTTTCCGACATGATCACGACCATGCCCCTAGGCTTCTTCAATCCGGGCGCGGGGCTGACCTACCGGGCCTACGAATGGAGCGGCCCCGAGGCTCCCGCCGAGATGGACATTCACAACCCGGGAAACTGGGTCAACGTCCCCGGCCTGGTCCCCCAGAAATTCGAGATCAACGAGCGGGCCCGTCCCGATTTCCAGACCCGCTGGCTGATCGAGTTCGACCGCCGGATCGGCCCCCTCTGGGCGGTGAAGGCCCGGGTCGTCGGGACCAAGGCCGAAAACCTCCTCGAGATCCTGGCCATCTTCGATAAGGATACCGGGTACCGCTTCATTTACGACAATTTCGAATACAAGAAGCGCGATTATCTCGGGGTCGAAGTCGAAGTCAGCGGGACGATCGGCCGCCGGTTCGCCCTCAACGCCTCCTACGCCCACTGCCTGGCCCGGGGGACCAATCCCGGCCAATCCGAATCCGGAGCCTGGTCTCAGGAGGAAGGCAGCACCTATTACATCGGCCTTTTTGGAAAACATCTCTACGTCCCGCCCGTCCCCGAGCTGGCCGACCTCAAGGCCTGGGCCGACACGGCCATGGCCGGGCTCGGCGGCCGCGGGGTCGGGGAGGAGGGCTGGTACGGCCGGCTCCCCTATTCCGTGGACCACAACGTCAAGGTCAACCTGCTCTACTCCGGACCCTGGGGGATCCGGGCTGCCGCGGCCTTCGAATACATCTCGGGCTATCCCTATGAGAGGCTGGGCTACGTCCCCTTCTTCGCCGGGTATTATTCCTTCCCTGAGGGCCGGGGAACGCTGACCACCCCGGCTCACGCCTACCTGGATTTCTCATTCGAGAAATCCTTCGCCCTGGCCAAGACCGGGACGTTCTCGGCCGCGGCTGTCTCCGTCCGGCTGGATATCTTCAATCTCTTCGACAGCCAGCGGCCGGTCTCCTTCGTCAAGGAAAGCATCGATCTTTTCAACCAGGTCTGGGGGCGGCAACAGCCGCGCCAGGCCCGGCTTTCGGCCAAGGTCAGGTTTTAGCGCCGCGGATCTTCCCTACTCGTGCCGCAGGGACTCGGCCGGGTTGGCCGAGGCCGCCCGGAGCGTCCGTGAGACGACCGTCGCCAGGGCGATGGCTATGGCCAGGACGGCGGATACGATGAACGGAGCCCAGCCGATCGAGGTCTTGTAGGCGAATCCGCCCAGCCATTTCTTCATCAGGACATAGCCGACAGGCCAGGCGAGGAGAATCGCGGCGCAGATCCAGCGGCCGAATTCGGCCGAGAACATGGCCACAATCCGGCCGGCCGAAGCGCCCATGACCTTGCGGATGCCGATTTCGCGGATCCGCTGCTCGGCCGCATACGAGGCCAGGCCGAACAGGCCGAGGCAGGCGACGAGAACCGCCAACCCGCTGAAAGCCCGGAACATCCGCATCATTCGCTCCTCATTCTGGTAAAGGCCGTTCAGGCGGTCGTCGAGGAAATCGAACTCGAACGGAAATCCCGGCCGGTAGCGGTTCCAAACGGACCGGACATGGTTCAAGCCGTCCTCCACCCGCCCGGCCGCGAGCCGGACCGAAAGGGTATTGGCCTGGCCGGGAACGATATAGGTGACGATCGGCACGATCTCCTTGTGGAGGGATTCGTAGTTGAAATCGGCCGTGACCCCGATGACCCGGCCGTTGCGGCCGCCCGCGACCGAAAACGGCCGGCCGACGGCCTCCTCGGGAGAGGCCCAACCCAGCCGCCGGACCGCGGTCTCGTTGAGAACGAAGGCCTCGGTTGCATCCGTGGGGAAATCCTCGGAAAAATCCCGCCCGGCGACGAAGCGCATCCTGTAGGTTCGGAAAAATTCCCGGCTGACCCGGTTGTGGGGCATGGAGAAGGAGCTCCGGACAAGAGTTCCGTTGACCGTGGCCAAAAAGCCGGGGGCGTCCTGCAGCGAGCCCGACGGCGCCCGCTTGGAGAGAGACGCATCCAGAACCGCGGTGTCCGCGGCCAGCTCGCGATGGACATCTTCCCAGCTTCCGATGATTTCGGACGAGACCGGCATCAGGATGACGTTTTCCCGGTCGAATCCGAGGTCGACTTCGCGAAGAAACCGCATCTGCCGGCCGACAACGCCGACGCCGATGATCAGGACGACGGAGACCGCAAACTGGAAGACGACCATGATCTTGCGGAAGAGGGCTCCGCGGGAGCCCCGGGTCAGCTCGCCGCGCAGGATCGCGGCCGGACGGAACCCGCTGATATAGGCGGCCGGATAGAGGCCGGAGACCAGGGACGCCAGAAGAAAAACGCCCGCCAGGATCAGCAGGGAGCCCGGTTCCAAGACGGCGGCGAACGAGAGAGGCCGGCCGGCCATGGAGCTGAATGCGGGCAGGGTCAAACGGGCGAGGGCCAGACCGGCGACCATGGAAACGAAGACGATCATGACGGATTCGAGCATGAACTGGAAGGCCAGGGTTTTCCGCCGGCCGCCCACGACCTTGCGCAAGCCCACTTCCCGGGCCCGCTTCGAGGCCCGGGCCGTGGCCAGGTTGACGAAATTGATGCAGGCCACGGCCAGGATGAGGCCCGCGATCAGGATGAAGAGCGAGAGCATCTTCGGGTCGCCGCCGGGCTCGATCTCATTGTTATTCCGGGCCTGGAGGTGAATCTCGGAGACGGGCCGGACGATCAGGCCGTACCTCGAGCTCGGCCGGAGCGTCTGTCCATCCTCGGTCGTCCGTGTCGGGAGGACGCGGTCGAGGAAGGCCGGAAGAGAGGCTTCGAGCGATGCGGCCGAGGCGCCGGGGGCCAGGCGGGCGTAGATGTAAGCCACATTGTCGGTCAGGTTCGTCGTTCCGTAGAAATAGGCATCCAAGCTCCGGACGGCCTTGACCGAGGCAAGGGATCCGAGGATATCGCAATGGAAATGGGAATTGAGGGGCGCATCCTTCATCACCCCGGCGATCCGGACGAGGATCGGACCGCTGATCCGGTTTTCGAGTTTCAGCATCCGGCCCAGAGCCGGGCTGTCGGGAAAATACCGGCGGGCGGTCGTTGAGGAAAGGACGACCGTGTTCGGTTCGGAGAGAGCGGATCGGGAATCCCCCTCGACCAGGGGAAGGCTGAAGATTTCAAACAGTGCGGCGTCCGCCAGAAAGACCCGAGGCTCCCGGGTGACGGACTCGCCGTTGGTTACGAACGTGTCCCCGAACGAGCTCAGGGAGACGAGCCGGGCGATTTTCTCCACGGCCGGAAAATCGGTTTCCAGGAGGGGGACGAATCCCGGGGCCAGGGTGGCAAAGCCGCCGCGAACCGACCCGTCCGGGTTGAGGAAGCGGGGCTCGAAACGGACGATCCGGTCCCGGAATTCATGGTCGTCGTCGTAGCTTGTTTCGTGACGGTAATAAATCAGGATGGACAGACAGACGGCCAGGCCGACCGATAGCCCAAAGATATTGAGGAAGGCTAGGCCCTTGCGCCGGGTGATGTTCCGCCAGGCGATTTTCAGGTAGTTGTTCAACATGGGAAAGCTCCAGAAGAATTGATTGCGGAGATATCCGAACGCCGCGGCCGCCGCCTGCCGGCGGTATCTCCGGCGGGCGGCGCGAGGCCCGATTTCTTTCAGGTCGAAAAGATAGAGGTCTTCCAGGTCCCGCAAAGCGCCAAAGGCCCGATCGCGCCCGCCGATCCAGGCAAGAATGCGCCGTGGCAAGCGGGGCGGGGACAAGGAGTCGGGCATGGACTTGTCAGGGACGCTCGGTCTTGGGGTCGGACAGTCCCAGCCAGCCCCGGGCCGTGATCCGCCGGGTTTCTCCCAGAGCCTCCAGCCCCTGCGGCGTCACCAGGTAATAGATGCGGCGGTTTTCCGCAGGATCGACGCCTTGAGGACCGGGCCGGATCTCGACATGGCCGTTTTTATGAAGCCGGGCCAACGGTGCATAAATGGCCCCCACCAGCCAGTCTTTTTCCGTCACCCGGCTGACTTCACGGCAGATGGTCAGGCCGTAGGCATCCGCGCCCAGCCGGAGAACGGCCAGAAGGATGATTTCTTCGATCCTGGAGAGAAGTTTCATTGCGTGTCTCCACGCGAATATACGTTTTTTGAACAATAAAGGTTGCCGACCCGGATCGCCACAATCCCAGGCAAGGAGACCGGGTTCGGACAGAAATCCGCCGGGCGTTCAGGAAAGCCGTCGCCGGCGGACCGCGGCCGCTCCGCCGGAGAACCGAATGCTGTTGCCGGCTTCCTTGATGAAATAATTCGGCCGGGAATCCGCCGGGCCGGAAATCGTCCCCGACGGCTGGGGGTCGTTCCACGTGTTTCCCAAGGCCGAAATCTCGCCCTGGCCGGGACTTCGGGCGTCGTCGATATTGTACCGGGCGTTGTCCCTGATGATATTCCCCGATAGCGTCGGGCGGGCCCCGAAAAGGACATAGACCTCGGGCAGAACATTCTGGGTGATGGTGTTTTCCTGAAGCAACGGCGAGGCGCTGTCCGTGCAGACGACGCCGTGCTTCTGATTCTCCCGGATGTCGTTTCCCCGCAGGAGAGGGGCCGAATCCTCCCGGCATTCGACGCCCTCGCCTCCGTTGCCCCGAATGACGTTGCGCCGGACCGCGGGAGCGGCCGAGCCGCGGATATAGATCCCGGTATCCGAATTGTTCTCGATGAGGCAATCCTCGACCGAGGCCGAGGATTCGCAGACGACTCCCCGGAAGTTCTGCCGCAGGGCGCAGAGGGCCGCGGTCGAGGAGAACCCGAGAACCATCCCGGCCTGGCCGCCGCCGCGAACGGTCAGCTGCTCGATCCGGGCCTGGGGCGCGTCTTCCAGGACGACCGCGGCGCCGGCTCCGTCGATCGTCACCGTTTCGGCCGCCGCGCCTCGAAGCGTCAACCCGTCTTTCAAGCGCAAGGGAAAGGATTCGCCCGTGGCCGGGCTGTAAATTCCGGGCCGGACGGTCACGGTCATCCCCGATGAACCGGCCTGCAAACCCCGGCTGATGGTCCGAAAAGGAAACGCGGCGGAACCGTTCCCCGCCGCGTCATCGCCCGTCGCCGCATCCACGAAAATCTCCAGGGAGATCCGGCTGGCCGAGATTGCGGATGAAACCGAGGGCGTATCGGGCAGGGTCGGAGCCGCTTCGCGGCAGCCGGCGGCAAAGAGAGCCAGAAACAAGGCGCAACCGGATAATGGGACGGCGGATCGAACGCTTCTCACGTTCCCTCCCAAGGAAGCATCCCGCCTTCGAGACGGTTCGAAAGGCGGGACGGCTACTCGACCGTGACGGACTTGGCCAAGTTGCGGGGCTGGTCGACGTCCGCCCCCCGCTTGGCCGCGATGTAATAGGCGAACAGCTGAAGCGGGACCACGGCCAAAAACGGAGTCAAGAGCGGATGGGTCGCCGGGATGGGAATCACGACGTCCACATGGTCGCCGATCGCCTTGTCGTCCTCGTCGGCGACGGCCAGGATGCATCCGGACCGGGCCTTGATCTCGGCGAGGTTGCTGAGCATCTTGTCGTAAACCCGGTCCTTCGGAATGATGGCCATGGTCGGCATCTTCTCGTCGATCAGGGCGATCGGGCCGTGCTTCATCTCGCCTCCGGCATAGGCCTCGGCATGGATATAGGAAATTTCCTTGAGTTTGAGGGCTCCCTCCAGGGCGACCGGGAAATTCACCCATCGGCCGAGAAAGAGAAAATGGGAGAAGGACATGAAATCCTTGGCCAGGTCCTCAATCGCCGCCGCCCGGCCTAGGATCTTTTCGATCTTGTGGGGAAGGCGCTGGAGCTCCTCAATGACCTCGAGCCTTCCCTCGCGGCTGGAGGCCCCCTTGGCCTGGGCCAGGCCCAGGGCGATCAGGGTCAGGGCGGTCATCTGGGCGGTGAAGGTCTTGGTCGCGGCCACTCCAATCTCCGGCCCGGCATGGGTGTAGAGGACGCCGCCGGCCTCCCGGGCGATGGACGAGCTGACCGCGTTGGTGATCGCCAGGGTCGCTGCGCCCCGGCTCTTGACCGCCCGGAGAGCGGCCAGGGTGTCGGCCGTCTCCCCGGACTGGGAGATGACAATCACCAGGGCGTCCCGTTCCAGGATAAAGTCGCGGTAGCGGTATTCCGATGCGAACTCGACATCGGCCGGGATTCCAGCCAGGGATTCCAGCAAGTACTTGCCGACATACGCGGCATGGGACGAAGTCCCGCAGGCGATCAGGACCGCCCGGCGGATGCCGCGAAGAACGTCCGGCCCGAGTCCCGTTTCGTCAAGAAGGACTTCGCCCTGGTCCAGGGACAGTCTGCCCATCAAGGTGTCCCGGACGACCTGGGGCTGCTCGAAGATCTCCTTCAGCATGAAATGCTTGAAGCCCTGCTTCTCGATCATCAGGGGATTCCACAGGATTTTTTCGATTTTCTTCTCGATGGGCTTCCCTTTGAAATCGGTGAACCGGGGGCCGGCCGCGTCGATCACGGCCATTTCCCCGTCCTCGAGGAAGGCCACATGGGGCGTATGGGCGAGGATGGGATTGATGTCCGAGGAGACGATGGTCTCACCCTCGCCGACGCCGACGAGCAGCGGCGGCCCCATCTTCGCGACGACGATCCGGCCGGGATCCTTGACCGACATCGCTCCGACCGCAAACGCCCCCTCCATGACCGCCAGCGCCGCCCTGACCGCCTCCTCGAGCGATCCCTTGAAGAATTTTTCGACCAGGTGGGCGATGACCTCGGTATCGGTTTCGGTCCGGAATTCGTGTTTCTCGTCCCGGAGCATCGTTTTCAAGCTGAGATAGTTCTCGATGATCCCGTTGTGGACGACCACGATGTCGCCCGAGCAGTCGACGTGGGGATGGGCGTTGCGCTCGCTCGGCCGGCCGTGGGTCGCCCAACGGGTATGGCCAAGACCGTACGTCCCCTCGATCGGAGATTTCGCGAGGGTTTCTTCCAGCACCGCGACCTTGCCCTGAACCCGGCAGAGACGGAGCCCGGCGGCTCCGGCGACCGCCACGCCGGCGGAGTCGTAGCCCCGGTATTCCAGCTTCTTCAGCCCGTCGATCAGGACCGGGACGACGCTTTTCGGACCGATGTATCCGACGATTCCGCACATGCGCGCTTTCCTCCCTTCAGCGAATGTCTCGAAAGAACACCACGGACGGGCGGATTATATCACGGCCCGAATACAATAAATCGGTTATTTTTTATGTCCGGAGGTTTTTTTGGCCGCAGCCAGCTTTTCCCGCCGGGCCGCGGCCCACCCCGGCTTTTCCACCTGGTGGCCCCGGGCCACGGCCAAGGCATCGTCGGCAACGTCCTTGGTGATGACCGAGCCGGCCGCAACATAGGCCCCTTTCCCGATCCGGACGGGCGCCACCAGTTCGCTCCCCGAGCCGATGAAGGCCCCGGGCCCGATGACCGTCCGGTTTTTATTCACGCCGTCATAGTTGCAGGTGATCGTCCCGGCTCCGATGTTGGCCGCCGGGCCGACCTCGCTGTCTCCGAGGTACGAAAGGTGCATGGCCTTTGAGCCCGGCCCGAAGTCGGTCTTTTTCATCTCGACGAAGTTGCCCACGCGCGAACCCGAGCGGAGAACGGTCTGCATCCGGACCCGGGCGAAGGGCCCGATCCGGACATCGTCCTCCAAGGTCGCTTCGTCGATGACCGTTGAGGAGAGGACATGGACATCGTTTCCGATCGTCGAGCCGGAGATGTGCGCATTCGGATAGATCCGGCAGTTCCGGCCGATGACGGTCGGCCCTTCGATGACCGCGCCCGGATAGACGACCGTTTCGGGACCGATCCTGACGGCCCAGTCGATCCAAGTCCCGCCCGGACTCAGAACCGTTACGCCCGCATCAGCCAGGGCCCTGGCTTTCCGCAAGCGCATCCGTTCGGCCGCCTGCCCCAGAGCATGCCGGGTTCGGATGCGGCGGACATCGTCCGGATCGAGGGCCAGGAACACTCCTAACGGGCGCTTGGAAGAAGCGAGAAGGGAGAAAGCGGCGGCCGGGTCGAACCGGCCGGACGGGCCGGCTTTGGCCGCCTTGGAAAAAACCTTCCTCAGGTCCCCGGTTTGGAAAACGAAAATTCCGGTGGGAACACGATGCGGGTGCGTGGGAGAAGGAACCGGTTTTCGGGCCTCGATCGACCGGGCCAAATTCCGCCTTTTAATATCCCCTTGATGTTCAATATCCGCCCAGAGCATCGTGCAGGCATATCCCTGGCGGCGATGGCGGGCGACCAAGGCTCGAAGCAAGGCAGGGTCGACGGTCGGAACATCGGCCGGAACGACCAGAATGTCGCCGTCCGGATTCCCGGCCGCAACCTTGCCTAAAGTTCTTCTGAGCGGAGCCTGGCCTTTTCCGGAGGAAAGGGCGACGATTTCGACGGAATGTCCAGCCAGCTCGGCCGCGGCAACCTCGGCAGGGATTCCGGCTGCGACGATGATCCGGACCGGCCCGGCGGCCCGGACGGCTTCGACGCTCAGCCGAAGCATGGAGACGCCGAGCAGAGGATGAAGGACTTTTGGCGTCTGTGATTTGAATCCGTCCCCGCCGCCCTCGGCCAGAATGAGACCGGTCAAATGACCGTCCATGTCCCCCCCTTTCCCCGCCGTCAGGCGGACTTGGTGATGGATTTGAACCGCTTATCCTCCCACAAAGGGGCAAAATCGATTTCATTCTGAGCCAGGATCCGGTAGGTTTTCTCGCCCTTGACGGCTTTGCCGAGAGAATCGAGGGCTTCGTCCATCCGGCCCGCCCGGCAGAACAGGTCGGCCTGAAGAAAGAGAATCCGGGCGTCATCGGGATATGCCTTCAGGCCTTTTTCGACATACTTCAGGGCCTCTTCGTCGGCCCCGCCGTTCATCTTATAGACAGCCGCGGCAGCGAAATCCTCGACGCTTTTGGGAATGGGGATCTCCCGGGGTTCTTTCAGCCGCTCCGCGGCGATCGCCAGGTAGGTCCTGGCCCTGGAGGCGAGGTCGCGCTCGACCGCATACTTTTCGATGAAGGAATTGAACAGTTCAACGGCCTTGTCCCACTTCGATTTGCGGAACTCTTTCATGGCCTCGCTGAAACAGGCCAGGGCTTTCTGGTATTCATCCTTCTTGCTTTTTTCGTCTTTCAAGGGCGCGTCTCCGGGTTTAAGATGGGGCGATTTTACCCGAATCCCCCCTGAAAAACAAGGGAGACACCCGGGCGGGACGAACCCGGCGGGAAAAATTCAGGTCAACAAACCGTCACCTGGAG
Source organism: Candidatus Aminicenantota bacterium (assembly GCA_016931595.1). GTDB lineage: Bacteria > Acidobacteriota > Aminicenantia > Aminicenantales > UBA4085 > JAAZPG01. Next base: position 9,365 of record JAFGEN010000144.1, read on the forward strand.
TCCTCGGGAGGCGATTTCATACGTGAAAAACCGGGCCCGGGAGTTCGGAGGATGCTGTTCCAGACCGTTCCGGACCTCGGCCGCGTCGGCTTTCGACCGGCAGGCGATCAGGAGGAACCCGCCCCCGCCGGCGCCCAGGAGCTTGGCCCCGTGGATCCGGCGGCGGATACCGGCCAGGACAGCCTCGATTTCGGACGTCGTCGAATCGGGGTCGAGCCTCTTGTTCAGCCTCCAGGCAAGGTCGATGAGCTCTCCGAACCGGCGGCTGTCCTTTCGGGACATGGCTTCAGCCATTTTCGGAGGGAACGCATGAAGCTCGGCCAGCGTTCCCATGGCCGTCTCGTCCCGGTCAAGATACTGTCCCACGACGGTCCGAAGGATGTTTTTCGCCAACCGGCGGATCCCCGTGTAGTAGAGAAGAGTCGTTCCGCCGTTGATTCGAGGGTCGAGGACATCGGCCGGGACATCGTGCACGAGCGGGTCGGGAACCAAGCCCGGCTCGGTTGTGATCACCTTCACTCCAGGCAGGACGCCGCCGATTTGATCCTGCCAACCGCCGCCGGTGGTTAACTCCTGCTCGAGCTGAAGAACGCGGTGAAAAAGCTCCGCCGCCGTCGGCTCCCTCCCGGTCATCCGGAGAACGACAGCGGCCAGGACCGCACCCATGATGCTCGAGGTCCCCAGTCCGCTGCCGCTGGGGATAGCCGCCAGGGTGCTGATCTCCAGGCCGCCGCCAAAGGACTTCAGCATGTCCTGAAGGGTTTTCGTCCTCGAGGTCCAGCGGGCGTGCTCGTGGGAAAAGCCGGACAACGCCAGGGCCGCCTTGGCCAGGCCGAATCCGGACGCTGGATTCCGGTAGTCAAGGAGCTCGGAAAGGTCGCGGATCCGGACCCGGGAGCCGTGATCGATCGAGGCAATCCGGATTTCCAGCTCTTCGATGACCCGGGCATAGACATGGATCGGCGGCTGGCCGTTCAAGTCGACCGCGGCGTTGATGACCCGGCCCCCCCGCTCGAGGGAATAGGGCGGCGTGTCCGTCCATCCCCCGCCAAGGTCCAGCCGGGCCGCCGCCCGGCCCCAGACGATTTCGTCGGAGCGAAGGGCGTTTCGGGGAGGCGCCGGCCGGCGCCCCGGCTCGGCCGAAATCGTCTTGCCGATGATCTCGAACGCTTCCTCGCGGAGACGGCGGGCGGCCGCGACCGTTCCCGGTATCCGGGCGGCCAAGGCCGCCGAGCCGATCGTATGGTAGATCCTGGCCCAGCGCAGACGGGCGAGCCAGGACTCCGGACCGGGGGGGCAGGACTGGGCGGCCGACGAAGCGGCGGACGACGCGTCCCGGAACCACCGGACGGCTTCCTTCGAGCCGGCCTTGCGTAATCGCCCGGCCAGGACACCGGCCGAAAGGAAGTCGTCTCCGGCCAGGAGTCGGACGTCGGGGAGCATTTCAGCGGCCGGCTTTGACCTGGGCTTCGATCCAGGGATAAGTGACCGCCAAGCCGTCGCGAAGAGAGAACCGGGAGGTCCAGCCGGTCGAACGGATCCTGTCGTTTGTGAAGTTGCGGGCCTTCACCCCCACCGGGCCGGCGATATGATTCAAATGGATCTCTTTCCCGGCGATATCGGCGATGATCGCGATCAATTCGTCGACCGAGACGTATTCCGGCCGGCCGATATTGACCCCGTTTTCCAGGTCCGAAGCCATCAACCGGACGATGCCGTCGACCATGTCCTCGACAAAGGTATAGGCCCGCATCGCCGTCCCATCGCCCCAGACCTCGATGGTCCCGCCGCCGGATGCCTCCGCGATTTTTCGGCAGAGAGCGGCCGGGGCTTTCTCCCGCCCCCCCCGCCACGTCCCCTCGGGCCCGTAACAGTTCTGAAACCGGGCCAACCGCACGGCCAAGCCGTACTTGCGCCCATAGGCCATGGCCATCCGCTCGGCATAGAGCTTCTCCCACCCGTATTCGTTGTCGGGCAGGGCGGGATAGGCGTCCTCCTCCGAAAGAGGCTCCTCGCCGGCGGCCATGTCCCGGTACACACAGGCCGAGGAGGAAAAGAAATATCGTTTGACCCCGGCCGAAGCCGCTTGATCGATCATGTGGATGTTGACGAGGGCGCTGTTTCGCATGATTTCGCATTCGGCCGAGTGGATGAAGCCCATACCGCCCATGTCGGCGGCCAGCTGGAAGACCTCATCGACCGGAGCTCCGCCGGTCCGGACGGCCTCGGCGCAGGCTTCCGGCATGCGGAGGTCGAGGAGCAGGAACTCGTCGGCTGGGCTGGGCGAAAATTCCGGGCGCTTCAAATCCGCTCCCCGAACCCAATATCCGTCCTTCTTCAGGCGTTTGACCAGATGGCTGCCGATGAACCCCCCCGCCCCGCAGACCAGAGCTCGTTTCGTGACCATGACGCGGACTCCTTAATCCTCGAGATGAACCAGCTCCGGGTGGTCGAACAAGTGGCGGACGGCCTTGAGATGAAGACGGTGACCCGCTTTTTCGGCGGCCACCCGGGCCCGGAAGGGGCGGCCGAGAAGAGCCAGGTCTCCGGTCAAGTCGAGGAGCTTGTGCCGGACGAACTCATCGGGGAACCGAAGCGGCCCATTCATCACCCCCGTTTCGTCGAGGGCGACGGTGTTTTCCACCGATGATCCCAGGGCCAGGCCCCCGGCCTGGTACGCCTCGAGGTCTTTCATGAAGCCGAACGTCCGGGCCGGGGCGATCTCCCGCAGGAAGATGCTCCACCGAAGCGGCCGGCGCAGCGACTGGGTCCTGATCGCCGGGTGGTCGTAGACGATCGTGTAGGAAAGATCGAGGTCCTCGCCCGTGGCGATCGGTGAAAATTCGATCGACGCGCCCGCCTCGTCCTCGACCCGGAAAGGCCGGACGAGGCGGAGAACGGGCTGGGGGTGCGGCAGGACCGAAATCCCCGCCTCCTGGAGGGCCTTGGCGAACGGCTCGGCGCTGCCGTCCAGGATCGGGATTTCATCCGCGTCCAGTTCGACGACCAGGGCGTCGATGCCCGGAACCCAGAAGGCGGCCAGGAGATGTTCGACGGTCCGGACCGAGAACCGGTCGCCGACCAGGGTCGTGCTGTTCTGCGATTCCACCCGGTCCGGGGCCAGGGCCATCTCGGCGCCGTCGAGGTCGATCCTTCGGAACAGGATTCCCGGACGCTCCGCCGGCAGAAGCCGGAGCCGGACGGGCCGGCCGGTATGGACGCCGACACCCTCGAGGGCGACGGGCCCGGCGATCGTTTTGGAAAATCCCATGAACTCTCCTCGGGCGCGTATTTTACCACGGATTCCGCCCGACCGTATCGGCCGAAATTATTGCGCAAAAGATCAATCAATGGAGAGATGGATTGAATCTCTCAAAGGCCGAGAATGCCTCCCAGAAGCCGCATAGCGGGGGGGGGCCCCGTTTCGGGGGGGACCGACGGGACTGGTCCCCGCGGCTGGAGGGAGGTATGAGAGGCCAAGAGAGATTCGACCGCTTGAATTTGCGGCCGGGAGAACCCTTCTGCTACAATCCGTCCATGAAATCGCAGCTCGAAGACCTGCTGACCAAGGTCCACAAGGGAACCCTGACCCCGAAGAAAGCGATGGAAGTCCTCAAGGATTACCCCTACCAGGACCTGGGATTCGCCAAAGTCGACCATCACCGGGAAATCCGCAAGGGATATCCCGAGGTCGTCTTCGGCCTGGGGAAGACGGATGAGCAGATTGTCAAGATCGCTTCGGCCATCGTCCGGAAAGGCTGCAACCTGCTCGTCACCCGGGTGGAATTGTCCACCTACGAAGCGGTGAAACACGCCCTCCCCGCGGCCGTCTACCATGCTCCGGGGAAAATCATCTTTCAGAAAAACCGGCCCGCTCCGCCCGGAAGGGGGACGGTCTACATCCTGACCGCGGGAACATCGGATGTGCCGGTCGCCGAGGAAGCCTACATCACCTGCCATCTATTGGGCAACAAGGTCGAGCGGGCCTACGATGTCGGCGTGGCCGGGCTGCACCGCCTCCTGGGGGAATACGACCGGATCAAGAAGGCCAAGGTCATCATCACCTGCGCCGGCATGGAAGGGGCCCTGCCGAGCGTCGTGGCCGGATTGTTTTCCGTCCCGATTATCGCCGTGCCGACAAGCGTGGGCTACGGGGCCAGCTTCAAGGGAGTGGCCGCCCTTTTGGCCATGCTGAATTCCTGCCCCGGCGGCGTCGGCGTGGTCAACATCGACAACGGGTTCGGGGCGGCGTACCTGGCCAGCCTCATCAACCACTGACTTGACATTCGGTTTACCGGAACCTATATTTAA
>JAFGEN010000145.1 GCA_016931595.1 Candidatus Aminicenantota bacterium
AGACCGCTTCCCGTTCCCGCCCAGAGTCGACCATCGCGCGTTCCGAGGACGGTCCAGGTGATATCACCCGGCAGCCCGGTCTTCCGCGTCGCCGACGTCCAGAGAAAATCCCCCAGGAGCTTGAAAACGCCGTCGCCACCGGCCCAGAGCGTCCCCTGCGTATCGATATGGAAAACATAAGAGGCGCCGGGCGGCAGCCCCTGATTCTCTCCCAACACGCCCGATGCTGAATCCGAAATCCAGATCAGGCTCTTGGCCGTGTTCGTCCAAATGCGGCCGAGCTTGTCCTCAGCCAGAAAGGTATCGCTGACGACTGACAACGGCTCCGGCGTGGGAATCCTGACCGGGGGCGCCTCGAAGTGGTCCAACCGGAACAGTCCATCGGTCTGCCGAAGCCAATATCTTCCCCGGCCATCGATATGGATGGAATGGATCGTCTTGCGAACCGACTCACCCTTGAACGGGACGCGGTTTTTCCAGTTCTTCCCATCCCACAGCCAAAGCCCCTCCTGAAGCGAGACGACCAGGAGGTTGCGTTCCGGCTCGTAGAAAGCGCAATAGGCTCCGCCTCCCCAGGGAAGGCCCTTCAACTCTTGAAAGCCGCTTCCGTCGGTGGCGCTGAAAAACCGCTGCTCGGCCTCGGCATTGGAAAGGATGACGCCGCCACTCGGGAGGTGAATGCCCGGACGGTCGTCGAGTCCGGGAAAACCGAATTGGCTGGGACGCTGGAAGCTTTTGCCGTCCCACCAGACGATCCCCTTGTCCGTGATGATCCAGAGGCCGAAAGGACGGGCAAAGGATACGCCTCGAATGCGATTGGCCGGCAATCCTTCCTCCGTCCCGAAACGCCGGAATTTTTCCCCCTCCAGACGAAAAAGGCCGTCCTCGGTTCCGATCCAAAGGAATCCGTTCAGGTCTTGAATGATGGTGGTGATGGAAGTCGACGTCAGGCCCTGTTCGGAACCGAACGATTTGAACCCAAAGGCCATGGGGGGGATTCCGGCTGACAAATGAGCCGCACCCGCGATGAAGACGAATAGTGCGAGTAGGGAAAAAACAACCCCCTGAAGGAAAAAATCGTTTCTCGAGCGTCGGAGTGAAGTCACTTTACAGGGATACTGTACTCCCAGCCGGAAGGCTATGTCAAGAAATTGGACTTGGATCAATCACCCGATGGATTGAACTTGTAACCAACGCCGTAAACGGTCTGAATGAATCCGGGCTCAGTCGGGTCCTCCTCGATTTTCTGGCGAAGCTTGGCAATATGCTGGTCCAATGTCCTCGTCGTTCCTTCGTATCGGACACCCCAGATTTCGTCGAGCAGGGTGAAACGATCAACAACCTCCCCGGCATGGGCGGAAAAATAACGGAGGAGCTCGATTTCCCGAGCGGTAACGGGGAAAGGTTTCCCATTTTTCGTTCCGGTGAAGGTTTTGGGGTCGATCCGGATTCCGCCGAACTCGATCGGGCTCGTATCCTTCTTCCCGGTTTTCCGGGCCGAGGCCCGGCGAAGAGCCGCCCGTACCCGGGCCAGGAGTTCGCCAATGGCAAACGGCTTGACAATATAATCGTCCGCCCCGAGTTCCAATCCGATGACCTTATCGGTCTCCCGGCCTTTGGCCGTCAGCATGACAATGGGCGTCAGGGGGTCCTTGAGCCGGATCTCCCGGCAGACGTCGAGGCCGCTTTTCTCAGGAATCATGACATCTAAAAGAATCAAAGCCGGTCTATCCGCCTCCCAGGCCCGAAGGGCTGCTTTTCCGTCCCGGGCCGTCCGGACCTCGTAGCCCTCTCCGGACAGAAGGTCCTCCAATCCGGTCAGGATCGCCGGATCGTCCTCGACGAGTAAAATGGATTCTTTCATGAACCGTCCCTCGCTCCGGGCAGGCGGATCGCGAAAATGGAGCCGCCTTCTTCCCTTGGTCGGTACTCGATGTCCCCGCCATGGTCCCTGACGATCCGGCGGGCGATGGTCAACCCCAATCCCGAGCCGGAAACCGGGGCGGACAGCGACTGGTCGACCCGGTAAAATTCCCGGAAGATTTTGCCGGCCTCAACCGGCGGGATCCCGATCCCCCGGTCTCGCACCTCGATGCGAATGGATTCCCCCGCTCTCGATACTTCGACCTCGATGCGCTTTCGGCCGGCCGAATATTTCTCGGCGTTGGAGAGGAGATTGAGGACGGCTTGTCCCAGGGCCTCCTCGTCGGCCGGAATCATCACCCCCTCGGAAAAATCGGCGAACACGACTTCAAATCCTTCCTGTTCCAGGCGGACCTTCTCCTTGGCCACGATCTCGCCGACCTTCGGCCCAACCCGAATCCGGCCCTCGGCGTACCGCCTCTTTCCCTTTTCCATTTTGGAAAAATCCAGGACATTGTTGATCAGGCGGGTCAGCCGTTCGGCCTCGGCCAGCATCAACCCGAGATAGGTCCGTTGCTTGGCCGGATCCGGCTGGCGGCCGTCCTTGAGCATTTCCGAAAACATCCGAATCGAGGTCAAGGGCGTTTTCAGCTCATGGGAGACATTGGTCACGAAGGTCGTCTTCTGCCGAGCCAGAATCATTTCACTCCGAAGGGTATTGAGAATGGCCAGCCCGGCCGCGGCGATCAGAAGGCAGAGACCCAGGAGGATGACGGCCATCAACAACCGGGTCGTTTTAGCCCGGGCGGCCAGGGCCCCCGGGTCCGTGGGATAAGCCGCCGCTTCCCATCGAGGTAAAAGCTCGCTCACTTCGCGAGCCGCAAGGGGCCGTCTCCAGTCTCGCCCGTCCTCCGACTCCGGCGTTACCAGAGGCCGGCCGTTTTCGTCCAGGATCGTCAAAATCCGGACGGGGGAATAGACCGCCGGCAGCCGGGCCAGAAGCCGCCCCCTGGCCTCCCCGTCCTCGACCAGGCAGCCGACAATCCGGCCCGAGGCTTCCCGTTTCCAGAA
>JAFGEN010000146.1 GCA_016931595.1 Candidatus Aminicenantota bacterium
CGCGACACCTCGGCCGTCTCCCTCGACCAGCAGACGGTCGCCCGGATCCCGGGAAACTTGTTGGCGGCCATGGCCATGCCGATCCCGGTCCCGCAGAACAGGATGGCCCGGTCGCAGGTTCCCTCGAGGACCGCCCGGCAGGCGGCCGCGGCGTGGTCGACATAGTCGGCGACCTCGCCCGGCCGGGACCCGAAATCCTCGAAGTCCGTCTTGACGGCGGAAAGATAACCGGCAACGACTGCCTTCATTTCGTATCCCGCATGGTCGGAACCGAGGGCGATTCTCATTGAATCATCCTGGCCGCTTCGGCCATCGCCTCCAGGGCTTTCCGGATCACCGGGTCGTTTTTCTCGAAGGCCCGCCACCCCTCCTCGACACCCCAGAGAAGGGAGACGACTTCACGCTCGATCTCGCGGCGGATCTCGAAGGCGGCCTCGTCGAATTGCTTCGCCTCGACCTTGATCCCAGCCGAAGCGAGGTAGGCCCGGAAATCCTCCAGGACGGCCGCGTCGGCGATGAACGAGTTCCCGATCCGGATCGTCCCCGGCCCCGGCTTGTCCGCGGCCGGTTCGTTCGGGAAGACGAACTTCCGGCCGAGAGCAGTCTGGTGGGAGGCGAACTTCCGGGCGTAGGCGAAGAACGCGCCCCGGACCCGAAGCTCCGCGGTGGTGAGGAGCAGGTTGAATTCGACCTTGAGGTCGGGAGTGATGCCGCCCTGCCCCAGGACCTTGCGGCCCTTGGCCGTATAGTTCACCTCGCGGTCGCTTTCGGGAATCTTGTTGGCGTCGAGAAAATAGTCGTCCAGGTGCGAATAATCGCGCTGGAGGGACCGGCCGCTCGGCGTATAATAGCGGGCGATCGTCAGGGCCATGGCCGTATCCGAAGACAAGGGGAACATCTGCTGAACGAGGCTCTTGCCCCAGGAATCCTCGCCGATAACCAGGCCCCGGTCATGGTCCATGACCGCGCCGGCGACGATTTCGGAAGCGCTGGCGCTGCCCTGGCTGATCAAGACGATCAAGGGGGTTTTTTCGTAGGCGTTGTCCCTGACGGCCGGAAAACGCCGGTCGAAGATCGAGTTCCGGCCGCGGACCGAGACGATGGCCGCGCCCCTGGGGAGAAACTGGTCGGCCACGCCGATGGCCTGGAGGAGAGGGCCGCCCGCGTTCCCCCGGAGGTCGAGGATGAGTTTTTTCATCCCCTGCCCGGCCAAGGCTTCGAGTTTATTCTCCAGCTCCTCGGTCGTGGTTTCGGCGAAATAGCGGATGAACACGTATCCCGTCTCCGCATCGAGGAGGAAGGCGTAGGGGACCGAATACAGTGGGATTTCCTCGCGGGTGATCGTCAGGTCGAAGGGCTTTTCCAGGCCGTCCCGGGCCAGGGTGATCGTGACCATGCTCCCTTTCGGGCCGCGGAGCTTCGAAACGGCTTCATTAGCGGAAATATTGACCGTGCTTTCTCCCTCGATCTGGGAGATGACGTCTCCGGCTTGAACGCCCAGGCGCCAGGCCGGGCCGCCTTCGACCGGAGATATGACCACCAGACGGTCCAACTGTTTCTGGATCTGAATCCCCAGGCCGAAATACGCCCCCCGCTGCTCTTCCGACATCCGGGACAGGGCTTCAGGGTCCAGGAGGTAGGAATGGGGGTCGAGGGTGTCGAGCATTCCCTTGACTGCGGCCCGGGCCAGGTCGTCGGCCTCCACCGGCCGGACATACTGGGCCCGGATGAGGCCCTCGAGGGCATCGATTTTCGCCAGTCCGTCGGACCAGGGATCGCCGGCCGGGGCGGCCGGACCGAGGAACAGGACGGCGGCCAGAAGAGGAAAGAACGCCTTGTTTTTCATGAAATCCCGGAGCGTCATTTTAACACTCCCCCGGAAAGGATGCAAAAACGCGTTTTTCCCGGCACTTATCTTATAAAAAACGAATGACAAATATTCCGAGTTGACTTGGCCGGGGCCAAGGTCTATATTTTGAGGGCTTTCACAGGGCACAGACACGCATGTTCGGAAACATCGGCCTCCCGGAGTTGATGATCATCATGATCCTTGCCCTGCTCGTTTTCGGCCCGAAAAAGCTCCCCGAGATCGGCCGGACGATCGGCAAAGCCGTCCGGGAGTTCAAGAAATCAACCGACGAGATCAAGGACAAGTTCGAGGAACAGATCCGGGTCGACGAGTTCAAATCCCTCAAGGACGACCTCAACGGGCTGAAAAAAGACATCCGCGAAATCGACGTCACCAAGGACCTCACGGGGAATGGGGAAGACCAGAAAATCTCCTGACGAGATGACCTTCCTCGAGCATCTCGAAGAACTGCGGACCCGCCTGTTCCGGGCCTTCATCTCCATCTTCATCGCCGTCATCCCGGCCTACGCCTTCAGCAAGGACATCTTCCGCTTCCTTTCCCTCCCCTTGACCCAATTCCTGCCCGAGGGGGAGCTTCTCGCTTTCCGGACCCTGACCGAGCCCTTCATGCTCTACATCAAGGTCTCGTTCCTGGCCGCGCTCTTCGCCGTCTCGCCTTACGTTTTCTACCAGCTCTGGAAATTCATCGCGCCCGGGCTGTACCAGAAGGAAAAAAAGTACGTCATTCCGTTCGTCTCGGCCACCTCGGTCTTCTTCATCGGCGGGGCGGCGTTCGCTTATTATATCGCCTACCCGTTCGCCTGCCGCTTTTTCCTCCAGCTCGGCTCGGATTTCGACCCGGTGATCACAGTCAATGATTTCTTCAGCCTGACGGTCAAGATGCTCCTGGGCATCGGCCTGGTCTTCGAGATGCCGGTGCTCATCCTGTTCCTGGCGAAGATGGGCCTGGTCACATCCAAGTGGATGGTCCGGAAATTCAAATACGCCGTCCTGGTCATCTTCATCATCGCCGCGATCATCACTCCCACCCCCGACGTCATCAGCCAGAGCATCCTGGCCGTCCCGATGCTGGCCCTCTACAGCCTGGGGATCCTCGTGGCCTTCATCTTCGGCCGGGAGCGGAAGGACCGGAAGGAGCGGCGGAAACGGAAGAAGACGGGCCCGGCGGACGCTTCATGATTCCGCCCCGCCGCCGCCTTATCGGACTGACCGGCCCCAACGGGGCCGGCAAAGGCGAGGCGGCGGCCTTTTTCGTCGCCCGCGGCTACGCCTACCGGAGTCTTTCGGATATCATTCGGGCCGACCTGGCCTCGGCCGGGCTTCCGCCCGACCGGGATCGTCTCATCGCTCGGGGAAACGAACTCCGGCGGGAGGGAGGCCCCGACGTCCTGGCCCGCCGGCTCCTTGCGGAAATCTCCGGGCCCACGGTGATCGACAGCATTCGCAACCCGGCCGAAATCGAGCGCTTTCGGCGGGAGAAGGGATTCATCCTCCTGGCCATCGACGCCCCGGCATCCCTCCGCTTCGAGCGGGCGATGCGCCGCGGCCGGAACGAATCCGTCTCGACCCTCGAGGAATTCATCCGCAAAGAGGCCGAAGAGATGAGCGCCGACCCCGCCGCCCAGCAGATTCATCGCTGCTTCGAGATGGCCGACACCGTCGTCAAAAACGACAGCGTCCTCGAAGAATTCCACCGCCGCCTGGAGGCCTTCCTATGACCGACCCGCGCGTTTCCAAGGAAGACTACTACCTCGGCATCGCCCGAGAGGTCGCCCGCCGGAGCACCTGCTTCCGCCGGTCGATCGGGGCGCTGATCGTCCGCGACGACCAGATCGTCTCGACCGGATACGCCGGCGCGCCTCGCAAGACCCGGGACAGCCTCGAGCACGGGTCTTGCCTTCGGGACAAGCTCGGAATCCCCCACGGCCAGCGCTACGAGCTTTGCCGGAGCGTCCACGCCGAACAGAACGCGATCATCAACGCGGCCCGGGCCGGCGTCAGCCTCCTGGGCGGAGACATGTACATTTTCGGAAGCGACCCCGAAACCGGCGCTCCGGTCAACGCCTTCCCCTGCTTCATCTGCAAAAAGATGATCATCAACGCCGGCCTGGTCCGGGTGGTTTGCTCGACCTCCGGCGGCGGCTCGACGGTTCTCCTCGTCGAGGACTGGGCCCGGGCCTGGCGCGAAGGAGACATCCTCGATGACACCCACCAGTACGGCTAATTCGCATTATTCACGAGCCGCCCTTCTGCTCGCGCTCGTCCTTCTCGCCCTGAGCCCCGCCCCGACGGC
>JAFGEN010000147.1 GCA_016931595.1 Candidatus Aminicenantota bacterium
AAGTGAGACAAATCGCATTGACACCCCGTCTTATTCCATGTAAATTGGAGGGCGATGGCGGCGGTCGCAAGACCCCCCTCTGACTCCCATCCGTAAGGAGGCCCCATGAAAAAAATCATCACCCTCGCGGTCATCTGCTTGCTGGCCGTCTCATTCACCATCTCCTGCAAGCCGAAGACGAAACCCACGCCTCCTCCGCCGCCGCAGGCCCAGGAACAGCCGAAAGTGGAACAGGTGAAAGAAGAGACTCCGGTCCAGCCGCCCGCGCTCTCGGAGGAAGAACTGTTCATGAAGAAGACCCTCGACCAGGTCAACCAGGAACGGAACCTCCGCATGATCCGCTTCGATTATGACAAGTACTTCGTCCGCGACGACGCCAAGCCGGTCCTCGAGGCCAACGCCGCCTGGTTGAAAAAATTCCGGACGGCCAAGATCCTTATCGAGGGCCACTGCGACGAGCGCGGGACCGAGGAGTACAACCTGGCCCTGGGCGAGAAGCGGGCCAAGAGCACGATGGACTACCTCGTCTCCCTCGGCGTCCCGGCCGACCGGATGAAAATCATCTCCTACGGCAAGAGCCAGCCCCTCGACATGGGCAGCAACGAAGCAGCCTGGGCCAACAACCGGCGGGCTCAATTCCTGGTCATCGAGAAATAATCCGGCGATGCGTCTTTTCCTCGGGCTCTTGCTGACCGTCGGCCTGGCCCTTCCCGGCCCGGCCCAGGACCGGAGCAAGAAGGCCTATGAGCTGATGTACGAGGACATCCAGGCCCTCAAGCTGCAGACCCAGCGGATCGAGAGGCGGCTCGACCAGTCCGCCGCCGACCTGAAAGCCGTCGGGGACCTCGTCCGCGACCTCGTCGCCCAGTTCAAGGACTACCAGAAGTTCCAGGCCCGAAACCTTCAAGGCCTGGCCGAAGTCCCGACCCAGGTCAGAGCCATCCAGGAGCAGCTGTCCCAGATCGAAGCGCGGCTTCTCCAGATGTCCGAGGATATGCTCGCCCTCAAGGCCCCGGCGCCGGTGGAAACGCCGGCCGAGCCGGACCCCAAGGCTCCCGGGGCCAAGACCAAGCCGGAAGAAAAAGCGCCGCCGGCCGCGGTCAAGGCCGAAGGCGCCCCCCCGCCGGGGGATCAAATCGCCCCCCCTTCGGGGCTTTCGGCCCAGGAAGCGTACCAGGCGGCGATGGCCGACTACAGCAAGGGCAATTTCGACTTGGCCATCGACGGGTTCACCCTCTACCGGGAACAATTCCCGGTGGACCCCTCGGGTTATCCGAACCCGCTTCTCGACAACGCCCTTTTCATGATCGGCGAGAGCCGGTTCAGCCAGAAGAAATACGCCCCGGCGATCGAAGCGTTCGACCGGCTCCTTCTGGAGTACCCGAACAGCGATAAAACAGCCGCGGCCTATCTTAAAAAGGGTTTCGCCCTGGTCGAGCTGAAAATGAAAACCGAAGCCGTGGCCGTTCTTCGGCTCCTGCTCGCGAAGTATTCCCTCGAGGAAGAAGCCAAGCAAGCCCGGGAAAAGCTGAAGGAGCTTGGAGACATCAAATGAGAGACCAGAACAGCCTCAACAAAGTCATCCTCGTCGGCCGGATCGGCCAGCGTCCGGAGCTGCGGCATCTTCCCCAAGCCGACCGGTCCGTCGCCCGCTTCACCATGGCGACCAACGAACGGTCCTTCAATCCCCAGACCAACCAGGTGACGATCAAGACCGAATGGCACTCGCTTTATGCCTGGGGAAAGCTGGCCGAGTTCTGCGACCGTTTTCTCGAGGTCGGAAAACAGATCCTGGTCGAAGGAAAGCTCCGAACCCGGAGCTGGCAGGACCGGGACGGAAACAAGCGGAAAACCACTGAGATCGAAGCCTTCAACATCATCCTCCTCGGCTCCCGGGATTCCCAGGGCCAAGGCCCGCGGGGCGACAACATGGACGCTCCGTTCCGGGACTCCGGCCAGGACGCCCCCTACCGGGAATCCGCCCCGGACGCCCCGGCCCCCGAATTCCCGGCCGACGAGGAGCCCGGCGGACCGATCGGCGAGGACGATGTGCCCTTCTGAGGACGAACGCGACTTCCGCTCCCGAATCGTCGAGGACCATCGTCCCTGGGGCAAGTTTCGGGCCTTCCCCCACGAGCAGGCCGGAAGCATCAAGATCATCACCGTCGAGCCCGGCGGCTCGCTTTCCCTTCAGTACCACAACCGGCGGGCGGAGTTCTGGATCGCCCTCGACGAAGGTCTCGAGGTTACGGTCGAGGACCGGGTCTGGCGGCCGGCTCCGAACGAAGAAATCTACATCCCGCGGGCGGCCCGCCATCGCCTCCGGGGAATCGGAACGGGCCCGGCCAGGGTCATGGAGATCTGGCTGGGAAATTCCGACGAAACCGACATCGTTCGGCTCGAAGACACCTACGGCCGAAAATAGCCCGCGGGGGGCCGTTTATTTGGTCGGGCCGGTCATCAGGAAAGCGTCGGGATATTTCGGCAGCAATTTTTCGATCACGAATTCCTCAACCTCCTGGGCCGAGCGCAGGTTCATCGCCTGGTTGACCACGCGGCGGACGGTCCTGGCTTCCACCGCTCGAAGGGCCTTTTTGACCCGGGGGATGAAAATCGGGTTCATGCTGAACGTTCGCAGGCCAAGGCCGAGGAGGACGATGGCCAGGAGAGGATCGGCGGCCATTTCCCCGCAGAGGGCGACGTCCTTGCCGTACCGGGAGGCCGAGATGAACACATGCTTCAGCAGCCGCAGGGCGGCCGGGTGAAGGGGCTTGTACAGATAGGAAACGTGCTCGTTCGAACGGTCCACGGCCAGGTAGTATTGGAGCAGGTCGTTGGTCCCGATGCTGAAAAAATCCACTTCCCTGGCCAGGAGGTCCGAGATCGCCGCGGCGGCCGGAACCTCGATCATGATTCCGACCGGAACGGCCGGGTCGAAGGCCTTGCCCTGGGCCGAAAGCTCCTGCCTGACTTCGGCGAAGAGATCCCGGATCTCCCCGATCTCCTCCATTTCGGTGATCATCGGAATAATGACCCGGACATTTCCCTGGACCGAGGCCCGAAGAATGGCCCGGATCTGGATCCGGAAGAGCTCACGGTTGCGAAGGGAAAAACGGATGGCCCGCAGGCCCAGGGCCGGATTCGGCTCGGCCTCGATCTTCAACTGGGGCAGGGCCTTTTCCCCGCCGATGTCGATCGTCCGGATGTAGACCGGCCGGGGGGATGCTTCCCGGGCCAGGCGGTCATAGATCTCGAAATGCTCCTCCTCGGTCGGCAGGGTCGTCCGCTGAAGATAGATGAACTCAGACCGGAAGAGACCCACGCCCTCGGCCCCGTAGGACAGGGCATGCCCGATCTCCTCGGGGAGCTCGATGTTGGCCATGGGGATGAACCGAACGCCGTCGAGGGTGACCGAGGCCCAGGTCGCCACCCGGCGGAGTTCCTGCCGGTACACTTCGTACTTGGCCCGCTTGCTCTGGAATTCCTTGCGGACCATGAGCGGCGGGTTGATGATGACTTCGCCGTCCGTCCCGTCGACGATCAGCTGGTCATGGGCGTTGACCCGCTGGGTGATGTCGTGGAGACCGACGACCGTCGGGATGTCCAGCGACCGGGCCAGGATGGCCACGTGGGACGTGGGGCCGCCCTGGTCCAGGACCACGGCCAGGACCCCGCCCTGGGACAGCCGGGTGGCCGCTTCCGAGGGCAGGAGGTCATGAGCGACGAGGATTTTTCCCCGCAGATCCTCGGCCGCGACCTTGTCATTGCCGGCGTCCAGGTTTCGGTGGATGCGGGTCAGGACGTCGGTGACATCCGCCTGGCGCTGGCGGATGTACTCGTCGCTGATGGCCTCGAAGAGGCGCCGGTAATGCTCGTGCATCTCGGCCAGGGCCGATTCCGTCCGGACATTCTCCTCGCGGATCAGGCGGCGAAGCCCGGCCGCAAGAGCCGGGTCGTCCAGGATCAGCAGGTGGGCGTCGAAGATGAAGGCGTGCTCCTCGCCGACCATATCCCGGACCTGGGCCTTGATGCCGGAGATCTCCTTGCGGGCTCGGTCGACGGCGTTCTTGAGCCGGTCGAGCTCCTCCTGGACACGGTGCGGAGGGACGTATTCCTTCCGGGGAGAAAACAGGATGCGGTCGGCCAGGACGACTTCGCCCAGGACGATTCCCGGCGAAACCCCGATGCCCCGCAGGCGGAGGTATTCCATGGGTCCGCTGCCGGCTACTCTTTCTCGCCGAACCGGCCGTCGATGAGCTCGACGATGGCCTGCAAGGCCGCCGCCTCGTCCTCTCCCTCCAGTCGGAGGGTGATGTCCGTTCCCTGGGTCGCGGCCAGGGTCAGGATGCCGAGGATGCTCTTGCCGTCCACGTCGCTGTCGTCCTTGACGATCCGGACGTCGGCGGTGAAACGGTTGGCCAGGTTGACGAATTTAACCGCGGCCCGGGCGTGAAGCCCGAGGCGGTTGCGGATCAGGACTGTCTTTTCGATCATCTCAGGATTTCCTGCCGTCCAGGATGGCGCTGGCTAGGTGGATGTTTTTTCTCCCCTGTTCGACCACTTTCCTGGCCGCTTCGCGCAGCTGGGTTCCCCGCTGGAGCGAGATGAACTTGATCAGCATCGGCAGGTTGGCCCCGGTGATGATTTCCACGGCGCCGTCTTTCTGAAAGGTGAAGCTCAGGTTCGACGGCGTGCCCCCGAACATGTCGGTGAAGATGACGACGCCGTTTTTCTGGTCGACGCGCTTGAGGCTGGCGGCGATTTTTTTCTTCGATTCCTCGACATCGTCATACCAGCCGATGGAGATGGCCTCGATGTTCGATGTCTCGCCCAGGATAATCGTCAGGACGTTGAGGAGCTCCTCCCCGAGCCTTCCATGCATCACGATTAAACCGCCGATCATTTGGCCACGTCCCGATGGAAGACATTTATATCATACTTGGCGCGGCCGAGGATATCCCCGAGCCGGCCGGCCACGACGACCGAGCGGTGGCGGCCTCCGGTGCAGCCGACGGCGATGACCAGCTGGCTCTTGCCCTCGGCCTCAAACCGGGGGAGGCAGAACTTGAGGAACCGGCCGACCTCGGCCAGGAAGGCCTTGGTCTCCGACGACCGGAGCACGAAATTACGGACCTCGGGGTCCGTTCCCGGACGATCCCGGAGCCGTTGTTCATAGAACGGATTGGGCAGGAACCGGGTATCCAGGACCAGGTCGGCATCCATCGGGAGGCCATGCTTGTAGCCGAAACTCTCCACCCGGATCTGGAGCGGCCGCCGGCCGGACGGAGCGAACCGCCGGTACAAAACGTCGCGCAGATGGGCGATCGTCATCGACGAGGTGTTGATGACTTCATCGGCCAGAGCCTTGATCGGGGCGAGGCGCTTTCGCTCCAGGCGGACGCATTCCAGAACCGAGCGGCCCCGCGACAGGGGGTGCTGACGCCGGCTCTCGCTGAACCGCCGGACGATCGACTCGTCGGAGGCGTCGAAGAACAGGAGCAGGGCCCCCGGAGTTTTGCGGATGCTTTCCCACTCGCGGGGGAAGTCCTTGAGGAAACCGCGCTCCCTCATGTCCATAACCAGAGCGACCCGGTCGAGCTCGTCCATTTTTCGGCTGCGGAGGTCGACGAACGGCAGGATGAGCTTGGCCGGAAGGTTATCGACGCAGAAAAAACCCAGGTCCTCGAGGAACCGGTTGGCCACGGATTTCCCCGAGCCGGACAACCCGGTGATGACAAGGAAGCAGCCGGGTTTCCGGTTCACGGCAGGCGGCCCTCCTGGGCGGCCATGGCCCGGTCCAGGCGGCGGATCAACTGATCCTGGGCTCGCCGGCCTTGCTTCTGCAGGACATGGGAGACGCAGGCCACCTCGATCAGGGTGGCGATGTTGCGGCCGGGGGCGACGGGAATGTTGAGCTGGGGGATCCTGACGCCCAGGATGAGGTGGTCTTCAGGGAAGCGGAGGCCGAGCCGGTCGTATTCCTTCCTCGGGCTCCATCTCTTCAATCGAATGACGAGGTCGATGGTCGACTCCAGGAGAATCGATTTGCTCCCGAAGATGTACCGGATGTTGATGATTCCCAAGCCACGCAACTCCATGAAATAGCGGCTGAGGATCGGGGCCCGGCCGAGGATCTTCCCGTTCGGCAGGAGACAGACCTCGACCACGTCGTCGGAGACGAATTTGTGGCCGCGGGCAATGAGCTCGATGCCGCTTTCGCTCTTTCCGACCCCGCTGTCGCCGATGATCAGCACGCCCAGGCCGAACATCCGCAGGAGCCCGCCGGAGACGACGGCCGGAGAACCGGACCGGGGCCGGGGAGCGGATTCGCGGCGCTTGTTCATTCGGGGCGAACCAGCCCGAAGCTCCCATCCTTGCGGCGGAACAGGACCGCCCACCGGTCTTCCTCCTCCTCGGGGCGGAACATCAGGACCTCCTTGCGGCGGAGGTTGAACTCGATCAGGGCGTCCCCGATCGAAAGCGGCTTGGCCGCGTAATAATCGAACCGGACGACCCGGGGAGAGGGCTCGGCCGGCTTTTCCGCGGGAATCGCCTTCCGGGCCTCCCGCCGGCCCCGTCGCTTTTTCTCCCGGGTTTTTTCCCGTTCCTTGTGGAATTTCCGCTCGAGAACGTCAAAGGCCTCGTTGATCACCGCGGCCAGGTCTCGTCCGTCCTCGGCCACCCTGACGCGGTCCCGACGGCCGCGGACGAGAATCTCGGCCCGCAAGCGGTTCTTCTCGGCCGAAAGAATGACATCCACTTCCGCCCCGGAATCCAGAAACGGCTCCAGGGCGCCCAGCCGCTTCCGGGCATAAGCCTTGAGCTCCGGCGGAAGGAGCAGATGGCGGGAGGTGAAATGGACGTTCATCAGGACTCCTCCATCAGGAATTTCCGCTTGCGGATATGGGACGGCAGAATGTCCAGCTGCTGTCGGTACTTGGCCACGGTCCTTCGGGCGATGGGAAAATTCTCCCGGCTCAGGATCTCCTCGATTTCCATGTCGCTCAAGGGATGGGCCTTGTCCTCGGATTCGACCAGGCGGCGGATGCGGTCCTTGACTCGGAGAGAGGAGATCTCCTCGCCGAATCCCCCCTGGAGCGATTTGTGGAAGAAGTACTTCAGCGGGTACGTCCCCCTCGGCGTGATCATGTATTTGTTGGCCACGACCCGGCCGACGGTGGACTCGTGGACCCCGATCTCCTGGGCGATCTCCATCAAGGTCAGGGGCTGGAGGGCTTCCAAGCCCCTCTCGAAAAATTCCTTCTGTCGCTCGACGATCGCCCGGGCGACCTTGTAGATCGTCTGGTCGCGCTGGTCGAGGCTTCGGAGAAACCAGAGAGCCTTCTTCATTTTATCCTTGAGATAACGGTAGGCCTCGGGGTTCTCCTGGGCCGCCCGGGCCAGGAGACGCCGGTAATAGGAGTTGATCCGAAGGCGGGGAAGGCCCTCGTCGTTGAGCGAAACCTTGACCTCCGGACCATCCTTGGAGACGACGATATCCGGCGTGACGTAATTGGTCCGGTCTTCGCTGTACTTGCGGCCGGGGGCGGGATCCAGACGTTTGATGATTTCGATATGATACCGGACGTCCGCGAGCGGAATCCCCAGGAGCTTGGCGACTTGGGAGAAGTCCGAACGTTCCAGGAGAGGAAGGTGTTCGGTGATGATCGTGCGGGCGGCCTCATCCTTGATCTGGAGGTTGTCCATTTGGGCCAGAAGACACTCTTTCAGGTCCAGGCTGCCGCAGCCCACCGGATCGAACAGCCGAATCTTGGCCTGGACCTCCTGAACCCGCTCGATCGGAGCCCCGGCGCCGAGCCCGATCTCCTCCAGAGACGATGTCAGGTAGCCGTCGTCGTTGATATTGCCGATGATCCGTTCCGCGACCTCGCGTTCGAGCGGGTCGAAAAAGGTCAGGTTGGCCTGCCATGTCAGGTGATCCCAGAGCGAAGCGCCCTGGGACAGGGTGTTTTCGATATTCGGGATCTCCGGCCGCTCGGCCGAGGCGCCCCGGAACCCGTCGTCGATGTATTCCTGGAAATAGGATTCGAATTCTTTTTCCTCGGCCAGGGCGTCGGCTTCCTCGCCGACTTTTTCGGGCGGCGCCTCCTCGGCGCTTCCCGGGGCCGCGGATTGGTCTTCGGCATTTTTCACGGGACCTTCCTCCTCGAGCTCCAGGAGGGGGTTTGCCGAAAGCTCCTCGTCGATGACCTCGACGAGCTCCAGGTTGGTCAGGGGCAGGAGCTTGATCGCCTGCTGCAGGGCGGGCGCGAGGATCAGCTTCTGGACTTGCCGTTGATCGAGTCTCTGTTTTAATGCCATGGAACGGGCCTCTTACAGGCTGAAATCATCTCCCAAATACCGCCGCCGGACATCGGGCGAGGCGACAACCGCTTCGGGCGGACCTTCTTCAACGATCCGGCCCCGGTCGAGAATCGCCGCCCGGTCGACGATCCTGAGGGTGTCTCTGACGTTGTGATCGGTGATCAATACGCCGAGCCCATCGTCCTTCATCGACCGGACGATTCTCTGGAGATCCTGGATGGCAAGGGGGTCGATGCCGGTGAACGGCTCGTCCAGGAGGACGAAATCCGGGTCGGACATCATCGCCCGGGCGATTTCCAGCCGCCGACGCTCGCCCCCCGACAAGGTATACGCCTTAGCCCGGGCCAGGGCGGTCAGTCCGTATTCCTCGAGCGTTCGGTCCGCGTCTTCTCTCCGCCGGGCCGAAGGACGGACGGCCGCCAGCAGGTTGTCATCGACCGTCAGCCGCCGGAACGAGGACGGCTCCTGGGGAAGCAGGCAGATGCCTTTCCGGGCCCGGAGGTACATCGGATCCTCGGAAATATCCGCATCATCCAGAAAAATACGACCGTCGTCCCGGGGGACGAGGCCGAGAATCATGGAAAACGTCGTCGTCTTGCCGGCCCCGTTAGGTCCCAGGAGGCCGACGATCTCGCCCCGGCGGATTTCCAGGGACACATCGTCGACGACTTTCTTCCCCCGGTAGGATTTAGACAAATGCGAGGCTCTCAGCGACGATTTCATCGCTCACGACTTGATGATTGTAATGGGACGTTCCGCGTCCTGATGTTCAATGAAAATTCTACCATCGGCCGGGTGGAATGTCAATTTCCCCCCCCGGTTCAGGCCCTTTCCCTTGTCTTCGAGGACTGTCCGTCCGGTCAGGACGATCACATCCTCGGCCAGGTCGTATTCAGCCTGGTCTCCCTCGGCTCTCTTCTCCTCCTGGAGAATCGTGACCCTCCCCCCGTCGGCGTAAATCTTCTTGAATTTTCCCGCCTCCTCGGCCGGGTCGAGGATCAAGCGGCCGCATTTCAGAGACACCGCTCCGGCCGATAAGGTGCAGGATTGTTCATAGAAGATCCGGTTGGTCTTCGCCAGCCGGTCCAGTCGGTTCCCGGTGACCTCGATCCGCTCGTCCTTGTCCTTGCCCTTGGGCCGGTGGAAAAACACCGACCGGACATTGTGCTTGGCGGTCAGGTCTCCCGATTGCTCGTTGATCTCCACTTCCTCGGCTTCCAGAGAGTTGCGGCCCTGCCAGAGCCGGGACGTCCCGCTCAACCGGAACACGCGGCCGTCGGCATCGAACATCGCCTCGCCGGCGGTCATGTAGACAGGCTCCCCGGGAGCGAACAAGCCGGCGTCCCGCTTCTCCCCGGCCTGGGGATGATTGACGATCCGGACGTCGTCGATCATCCGGAAATTGTCCGTCCGGAGGTTGAGGAACATCTTCCCGGCCGTGGCCTCCCGCCCTCCGGAGATCGTCCGGGCTCGCGTTCCGGCCCCGTCCACCACCAGGTCGCCCTGGTTGGCGTTGTAGTCGATGCGGGGCGCCTCCACCAGCCGGAGCTGTTTTTCGGCTTCGCCCAGAATCCGAACGTCCCGACGCAGGTTGAAATCCTGAAGGGCTCCGTCGGAGCTGTAGAAAAAGTCGAGCTCTGAGGCCTCGAAGGTCGTCTGCCGGCCGTCGTCGCTGTAAATCTCCACCCGGCCCCCCTCTTTCAGGGAAACGACGTGAAGCCACTCCTCGCCGGGATAGGGAAGCATAGTGACCACACCGGCTTCCATGTGCTGGCGGCCGCCCTGGAACAAGATGAGGTCCTCGTCCTTGAACGCGGCAGGTGAAGCCGGGGACGCATCGGCCTTCGCCCGGGCCGGCCGGCTCTCCGGGCGCTCATCGGCATCGATGGTCACCCCTCCCCTGAATTCGAACAGCCGGAAGCCCTCCTTGTCGACGAACTGGGCGAAGTCCACGATGTCGGCCCGGCCCCGGCTTCGGCCGTGGGTCACCTTGACATCCCCGCGAAGCCGTCCCGTCCGGGAGGACTTCTCGTAGCTCATCTCCTCCCCGGTGAAAACGAGGGGAACGGGGTCATTGCTCCAGGCCGTGACGGCCAGGCTGACGCCGCCGGAGAAGAGCAGCGTTTCCATCCCGACATCATAGACCGCCCGGGGACATCCGCCCCGGAATTTTTCCCCCTCGAAATGGACGGGAACGGAAGACGTGACGATGTTTCGATCCTGGTCGAATTCGAACGTCCGGCCGGTGATCGCGATCCCCTCGAACATCACGACCACCCCGTTCTGAAAACGGACATGACGCCAGTCGGCGTCGGCGACCGCCTCTCCGGCGGTGACGCTGAATCGAAGGCGGTCATCGTCCCTAGTTCGAGCCTCGACCTTGAACGGCTTTCCACCGATCCCGGTGTAATGGTCCAGCCCGTCCGACCCGGTCGTCCGGCCGGCCTCGATGATCAACAGGATGTTGCGCCCTCCCGAATCCTTGGTGAAAAAAATGTTTTCCGCGATGTCCACCTTCTGTTGGGTCAGGGGTTTGGCCTCCGGGCGGACGACCGGCGGCCGGTCGGTCCGGCGGATGAGGAAAAAGACCACCGCTCCGAGCAGAACGACGATCAGCGCGGCGAAAAAAATGCGAAGCGCGGCCGTGGCCGTTTTTTTGCGGGAAGCGCGCGCACTCATGGGGACCTCAGGCCGGCCTCAAGCCTTCGAGACCGAGATACAGGCGGTCCTCGCCCAGGTAACTGGATGTCTGGAACGTATACGCGCAATCGACCCGGCTGCCGAGGGGAAAATGTCCGGCCCATTCGCCCCGGTTCCAGCCGATCGCCTCAAACGTCCGGCCCGCTTGCCGGAGCATCAGCTTGACATGCCGCTCCTTGAGGAGGCGGGGCGGGGCGGCGACTTCCGCCCCTTCCGTCAGGAAAACCGGCCGAGGATTCCCGACACCGTGCGGCTCGAGAAGGGCCAGGCCGCTCCAAAGGCGTTCATCGACTTCGGCGAAATCCAGCCGGGCGTCGATGGAAATCGAAGGCTTGAGGTCTTCCGGGGACAGCCGCTCTTCGGCTTCGCGGTTCATCGCTTCCTTGAACGCCGGCATCGATTCCCGCCGGAGCGTGCACCCGACGGCCTGGCGGTGCCCGCCGTAGCTGAGGTAGAGCGGCCGGGCGCTCTCCAGGCAGTCGATCAGGGAAAACGCGGGGACGGACCGGCCCGAACCGAAGGCGATTCCGTTTTCGTAGGAAAAAAGGATGACCGGCCGGGAGAACGCCTCCCTGAGGCGCGAGGCGACGATGCCGACCACGCCCCGGTGCCACTTCTCGTCGCCGAGAATGAGGATCTTATAGTCACGGTCGAATCCTTTCGACCGGATGCGGTCTTCGGCCTGGGCGAGGATCGCCTCTTCGGCCGCCTGGCGCTTCCGGTTGAGATCGTCCAGCTCCATGGCCACAGCGGTCGTTTCGGCCGCCGAGTCGGAAAAGAACAGACGGAGAGCCAGGTCGGTCCGGCCCATCCGGCCGGCGGCATTGATGCGCGGGCCGAGGCGGAAGCCGATGTCTCCGACGGAAACGGGTTTGCCGGCCAGTCCGCAGACCGCCATCAAGCTCCGGAGCCCGGGATTGGAGACGTTCCGAAGCTCTCTCAACCCCCGGCGGACGAAGATGCGGTTTTCGCCACGGAGGTCGACGATGTCGGCGACGGTTCCGATGGCCACGAGCTTGAGGTAATGCGGGAGAACCGAAGCCCGGCCGGTTGTTTGGAAGAGGGCCTGGATCAGCTTGAAGGCCACGCCGACTCCGGCCAAGCTGCGGTCCGGATAACCTGAACCTTCCACGACAGGGTCGAGCACGGCCAGGGCTTCGGGCAGCTCCGGCCCGGGGAGATGATGGTCGGTGACAATCACATCGACGCCGGCCGCGCGGGCCGACTTGACGAAGCCGTTGGACTTGATCCCGCAATCGACGCTGATGACGAGCTTGGCTCCGCGCTCCACCGCCACGGAGACGTGCTCGTCCTTGATCCCGTAGCCGTCCTTCAGCCGTTCGGGGATGAAATAGCCGGCCTTGCCCCCCAGCGTTGTCAGGGCTTTGTGGAGCATGACCGTGGCCAAAACGCCGTCCACGTCGTAATCGCCGAAAATCAGGATCGGCTCCCCGCCGGCGACGGCCCGCTGGATCCGGTCGACAGCAGCGGCCATCCCGTTGAAAAGAAACGGATCGGGCGCGTCGGCCAGGTCGCCCTCGAGAAAAAGCCGGGCGGACGCCTCGTCGACGATTCCCCGGTTGGCCAGAATCCGGCCGATGACCGGCGGAAGGCCGAGGGCGGAGGCCAGGGGATCGGCCGTCTCAGACGGCGGAGCGACGTTCCAAACGGCTTCATTCATGCGTCCGTACTTTAACACATCGTCCCGCCCTCCACAAAATGAGGACGGGACATTTCATTGACTTGGCTTCGGCCGGAATCTATAATCATTTCATCATGTTAGGAAGACTCCGGGAGACATTGGCCAAAACCCGCCAAGCCCTGAAAACGCGCTTGGCGGAGGCGTTCAGCCCGGGCCGTTCCCGCGAGGAAATGCTCGAAGCCCTGGCCGAATCCTTGATTCTGGCCGATGCCGGGGTGGCCGTTTCCGAAAAAATCACCGAGGCGGTCCGGAGACGAACGAGGAAAAGCGACAGGGCGGAGGCAATCGAGACGGCTCTCAAGGCGGAGCTTCTCGGACTGCTGTCGCGGCAAGCCGGGCCGATAGCCGCAAACGGAGGCCCGGCCGTCCTCCTTCTGGTCGGAGTCAACGGCGGTGGGAAAACGACGACGGCGGCGAAAATCGCCCGCCGGGCCTCGGCCGGTGGGAAACGAGTTCTCCTGGTCGCGGCCGACACCTTCCGGGCCGCCGCCCAGGAGCAGTTGGTCATCTGGGGAAAGCGGCTCGGAATCCCCGTCCACCGGGGCCGTTCCGGGGCGGACCCGGCCGCCGTCGCCTTTGACGCGGCCCGGGCGTTTTCCTCCGGGGCCTTCGACCTGATGATCGTCGACACCGCCGGCCGTATCCATACCAACGCCAACCTGATGTCGGAGCTCGACAAGATCAAGCGGGTCGTCTCCCGGGAAATCGACCGGGGCCCGGTCGAGGCCTGGCTCATCCTGGACGCCGCCCTCGGCCAGAACGCCCTTATCCAGGCCCGGGAATTCATCAAATTCGCCGGCCTCACCGGCCTTGTCCTGACCAAGCTCGACGGTACGGCCAAGGGAGGGGCGGTCCTGGCGATCGCGGACGAATTCGGGCTCCCTATTCGAATGATCGGCACGGGAGAAGGAGAGGCGGACCTGGAGGATTTCGACCCCGCGTCCTTCGTCGACGCGATGCTGTCATGATCGACACCCGCGATCTCGCTTACCTGGATATGGCCGAAGCCCTGGCCGTCAAGGCCTTGGGCGCCACCCGCCCCAATCCCCACGTCGGGGCCGTGGTCGTCCGGGATGGGCGGATCGTCGGGTCGGGATTTCACGCCGCGGCCGGCAAACCGCATGCCGAAATCATCGCGCTTCAGGAGGCGGGGGATCAAGCGAGGAGAGCGACTCTCTACCTCTCGCTGGAGCCATGCATCCATTGGGGCCGGACGCCGCCTTGCTGCGAAAGCGTCCTGGCTTCGGGCGTCCGCCGGGTCGTTGTCGCAAACCTCGATCCCAATCCGGCCATCCACGGCCGCGGCGTCCGCAATCTCCGCAGGGCCGGAATCGCCGTGGATGTGGCCGGACGGCCCGAGAGGAAATCCGGCCTCAACGAAATGCATGCCGCCTACATCGTCAACGGCCGGCCGTTCGTCACCTTGAAGGCCGCCTTGAGCGCGGATGGGAAGCTGGCGACCCGGACGGGCGAGGCCCGCTGGGTATCGTCGCCGGAAGCCCGAGAATACGCCCATTTTCTCAGGTCGGAAAACGACGCGATCCTCGTCGGCGCGGGAACGGTCGCGGCCGATGACCCTCGTCTTACGGTCCGGCCGCCGGGCCGGAAGGGGAAGCCGATCCACCGGGCGATCCTAGACCCGAAGCTTCAACTTCCGGCCGGAGCCCGGCTCTTGGAGAAAAATTGCGGCGGTCCCGTACTGGTTTATACCCGGTCCGCTTCCGGCGATTCGGGACACGGCCGACGGATGATGCGTCTCCGAGGTCTCGGGGCGGAGGTGGTTCCCGTTCCGGAGAACCGCGGCAGGCTGGACCTGAGGCGGGTCCTGGCGGACCTGGCCCGGCGGGAAATCGCCGGCCTGCTCGTCGAGGGCGGCGGCCGGACGGCCTCCGCCTTTCTCTCGTCCGGCCTGGTCGACAAGGCGGTCTTCATGATCGCTCCGCTTCTCATCGGCGGACCCGGCGCGGTCGGGCTCTGGGAAGGCGCCGGAACGAGCCGGTTGTCCGAGGCCTTGAGGTTCGTCAAATCCTCCGCCTTCCGCCTCGGCGGAGATCTCGTCGTGGAGGGGTATTTCTGATGTTCACGGGGATCATCCAAGCCAAGGGCGTCTTCCGGGGCTTCGCCGAGGACGGACGGGAAATGCGCGTCGAAGCCGGCGGGGTCGCCGGGAACGTCGTTCCCGGCGGTTCGCTGGCCGTGGACGGCGTCTGCCTGACCGTGGTCCGGCGGGACGAAGGCCGGCTGGCCTTCAATGTCTTGAAGGAAACCCTCCAGCGGACCAGATTCCGGAATCTCAGGGTCGGAGACATCCTGAACCTCGAATGCCCGCTCGCGCTCTCCGACCCTCTGGGAGGGCATCTGGTCTCGGGGCACGTCGACTTCACCGGAAAAGTCAAACACATTGTCCCCCGCCCGCCCGGGTTCCGGCTGTCGGTGACCCTGCCGGCCGATTTCCGGCCGTTCATCATCGCCCAGGGCTCGGTCGCGGTCAACGGCGTCAGCCTGACCGCGGCGGCCGTCGGGCGGACATCGTTCGAAGTCGAGCTGATCCCCGAAACCGTCGAGCGGACCAATCTCCGCGGCGTCCGGCCCGGGGACTTGATCCATGTCGAGTGTGACATGATCGGCAAATACGTGTATAATTTTTTAAACATTTCTCGCCGAACAGGAAGTTCACGATGACCGAAATCGCCGCCCGCACGGCCGGCGTCCAAAAGGCCCTCGAAGCCCTCCGCGCCGGCCGGATGATCATCATCACCGACGATGAGGACCGGGAAAACGAAGGCGACCTGATGGTCGCGGCCGAAAAGACGACCCCCGAAATCATCAACTTCATGGCCCAGCACGGCCGTGGTCTGGTCTGCCTGCCGCTGACGCGGGAGCGGCTGGAAAAACTCCGCCTGCCCCTCATGGTCCAGGAGAACACGGCCCGGTTTCAAACCGCCTTCACCGTTTCGATCGACGCGGTCGAAGGCGTGACGACCGGCATCTCGGCCTTCGACCGGGCCAGAACGATTCTCAAAGCCATCGATCCGAAGACACGGCCGGAGGATTTGGCCAAGCCGGGCCATGTCTTTCCCCTCCAGGCCAAGGAGGGAGGCGTTCTGGCCCGGGCCGGACAAACCGAAGCCTCCATCGACCTGGCCCGGATGGCAGGGCTTGACCCCTCGGCCGTGATCTGCGAGATCATGAATGCGGATGGAACGATGGCCCGGATGCCCGAGCTCGAGCGCCTGAGCCGGGAGTTCGACATTCCGATCCTGACCATCGCCGACCTCATCCAATACCGGATGCAGACGGAAAGCCTGGTCCGGAAAATCTCCGAGGCCGACCTCCCGACCAAGTTCGGGTCGTTCCGGATTCTCGTTTACGAGGACCTGATTCACGGCGAAACCCACGTCGCCCTGGTCAAGGGCGAAATCGACTCCGGCCGGACCGTTCTCGTCCGGGCCCATTCCCAGTGCCTGACCGGCGACGCCTTCGGCTCCTGTCGATGCGACTGCGGCGCGCAACTCCACGGGGCCATGGCCATGATCGAGAAGGAAGGGGCCGGCGTCATTCTCTATATTCTCAACCATGAAGGCCGGGGCATCGGCCTGGCGGCGAAAATCCAGGCCTATGCCATCCAGGACGGGGGAGCCGACACGGTCGAGGCCAACACGCTTCTCGGGTTCAAACCCGACCAGAGGGATTACGGCATCGGGGCCCAGATCCTGGTCGCCCTGGGAATCAAGCGGATCCGCCTGATCACCAACAATCCCCGGAAATTCGTCGGGCTGGGCGGCTACGGGCTGGAAATCGTCGACCGCATTCCCCTGGAAATTCCCCCCAATCCGATCAATGCCGGATACCTGAAAACCAAAAAGGAGAAAATGGGGCATCTCCTGGAAAAGGTCTGAGGATGGAATGACCGGACCGAAGTATCTCCGCCGGGAACAGGGCCAACCGCAGGCCGGAATTGACGAATCCCTCCGCGAGGTCGAAGGAATCCTTCCCCCTGAGGTCCAGGCGGCCGACGCCCAGGCCGTCACGAACGCCGTCCTGCGAAAGCTCGACATCATCCGCGACCGGGGCAAGAAGACGAGGATGATCCGAGCTCTGGGCCATCTGGACGCCGCCTGGATCCCCTCCGTCTTTCTCGAGCTCCTGGGCGACCCGGTCGAAGAAGTCCGGGACATGGCCGTCCGCGAACTCGCCCGCCGCGGGGAGTGGCCCAGTTCGGCGGTCTATGAGCGGCTCAACCGCCCGCCCTGGTACGCCAAGAGCGCCGCCCTCCGTCTCCTGGCCGAACGAAAAGAGAAGGAAGCCATTCCCCATATCCGGCGGTTGATCGATGATCCCAACGTCGACGTGAAGCGCTCGGCCGCCCTGGCCTTGGGAGCGATCGGCGGCCAGGAAGCCCGGGCCCTGCTCGTTCTCCTGGCCCGGGATAAAAGCTCCTATGTCCGGACGGCGGCCGAGCAAATGCTCGACCGGCTGTGCGACTTCAAATTCAGCTGACCTGGATTATTCAACGGTCTTCTCCGTCTCCAGGACAAACGTGACCGGCCCGTCGTTGATAAGGTGAACCTTCATTTCAGCCTGAAATATGCCGGTTTCGACCAAAAAACCGCCGCTTCGCAAAGCCGAGACGAACCGGGCGAAAAGCTCCCCGGCCCGCTTCGGCTCGCAGGCGTCGTCGAAACTCGGCCGGCGGCCTTTACGGACCGAGGCGGCCAGGGTGAACTGGGAAACGGCCAGGATCTCCCCGCCCGCCTCGGCCAGGGATAGGTTCATCTTCCCGGCAGCGTCGGGAAAGACGCGGAGGTCGGCGACTTTCCGGGCCAGGCGTTCGGCTTCGGCTTCGGAATCGAGCTTCTCGACCCCGACCAGGAGACAGTATCCGCGGCCGATCCGTCCGACAATCCGCCCTTCGACCTCGACCGAGGCCTCGGAAACCCGCTGTAAAACGATTCTCATTGACTTTGGAAGGCCTTTATTCTATTCTATTTGCCTTTCAAGGAGAAGATCATGGCCAAACATCCCTCGGCTGAACGGCAGCACCGCACGAGCCTCCGTAAAAACGCCGTCAACAAGAAGAACAAGTCCGCCCTGCGGACTCAGGTCAAGAAGCTCCGCGGTCTGGTTCAAGCCGGGGACAAGGACGGGGCCAAGAAAGCCCTTCCTTCGGTCATCAAGGCCATCGATCAAACGGTTAAAAAGGGAACCATTCATAAGAACACCGGCTCCCGGTATAAATCCCGCCTGAGCCGGCAGGTTTCCGAAGTCAAACCCGCCGCGGCGAAGTGACCCGGCGGCCCCCCGCCGTCCGGCCGTAACTCACGATAAACGCCTGAAGCATCTCCCGCGGGGGGAGGTCCGTCGATTTGAGCCGCCGGTCGATCTCCTGAAGCTCGGTCAGCCAACGGAGGATATCCGCGTCCCTGGTCCGGTCGAGCAGGCCCAGATATTCCCCGAGCATCCGCTGGTAGAATCCGCCGAATTTTTCCGAAACCTGGGGCTTGGCTTCCCGGAAAACATCCTTGGGGTCCCTCCCTTCCCGAAGCCCGGCCTTGGCCAGGTGGAGAGTCCGGAA
>JAFGEN010000148.1 GCA_016931595.1 Candidatus Aminicenantota bacterium
CCCTCCAAGCTGACGGCCATTCCGCCGAGCGGATCGCCGGTGTAAATATCGAAACCAGCCGAAACGATGATGAATTCCGGTTCGAAGGCGGCGGCGATCGGGCCGAGGATGTTCCGGTAGATGAACAGATAATCGCCGTCGGTCTTTCCGGCCGAGAGCGGGACATTGACCGTGAATCCCCGGCCCGGGCCGTCTCCGATTTCGTCCCAGCCCCCGCCTCCGGGATAAAACGGGGCCCTGTGGGTCGAGAAAAACAGGACATCGGACCGGGAATAGAACGCCTGCTGGGTGCCGTTGCCGTGGTGGACGTCCCAGTCGGCGATCAGGACGCGCCGCAGCCCTCTCCGCCCGATCAGGTGGGCGGCGGCGACGGCCGCATTATTGAACAGGCAAAACCCCATGGCCCGGCCCCGCTCGGCGTGGTGGCCGGGCGGCCGGACGAGGGCGAAGGCGTTGCGGCCGGGGCCGGCCAGGATGAAGTCGGCCGCTTCGATCGTCCCTCCGGCCGCAAGAAGCGCCGCGTCATAGGACAGAGAGGAGGTCGAGGTGTCCGGGTCGAGTTGAACGTAAGACTTGTTCCGGGTCCGTGAGAGAAAATCGATGTATTCGGGAGCGTGGATCGCGGCGAGTTCGTCGGCGGCCGCGGGACGGGCCGGGACCAGCGCCAGGGGAAGGACGGGCTCCTCGTCCAGAACCGCGGCGATCGCTTCCAGCCGTTCGGGGCATTCCATGTGCCCCGGCCCCATGAAGTGGTCGTTGAACCGCGGGTCGAGGACGATCCCCGTCGGCATGTCGTTCTCCGGGCGGCTCCTTCCCCTGCGGAATCCGCCGGCCTCAGTTCGCTTTGGCCGGGAAGAATCGTTCGAGGATTTTCCTGTCCGGCTTCGGAGTCAGGAGCGAGACGACGATCAAGCTTCCGATCGAGGCGATCAAGGCCGGATAGATGAGCGGAATCCCCCAGGGGTCGCCGTCCGGGACCAGTTCGGGAGGCAGGACCTTGGTCATGATGAAAAAGAACACGCAGACGACCGTCCCGCTGATGATGGAGGACAGGCCTCCGGCCTTGGTTGCCCGTTTCCAGACCAGGGCGGCCAGAAGGGCCGGCGTGACGGCCGCGCCGTAGACGGTGTAGGCGAACATGCTCGTCTCCAGGATGCTTTTCAACCCCGTGGCCATGAAAAAGGCCAGGACGCCGATGATGACGATCAGGATTTTCTGCAGGGCGACCAGGTTGCGGGGGTTCGCATCCTTCTTCATGAAGCGCTGGTAGATGTCGCGCATGATGGTCGTCGACTGGGACAAGAGATAATTCATGCCCGTCGAGATGACCACGGCGCAAGCCGCCCCCAGGAGAAGCACGCCGACCGGGGCGGGGACCAGGCTTCGGGCGGCCATCAGGACGATTTTACCGCCCTGCTTCGGAACGCTGAGGTCGATCTGGCCCTGGAGCTTGCTGAAGGCGAAGATGGCGATGATCACGACAATCGATTCGACGATGATTGTTCCCACCGTCCACCAGATCACCGACTTGCGGGCGTCGGCGGCCGATTTGGCGCTGAAGAATTTCTGGTACATGCTCTGCACTCCCAGGAGGAGGAACAGCGTCGAGAGAAAATAGCCGAAGGCTTTGAGGAACGGATGGGCGCCGAACTGGCTGTTGACCGCGGAGAAATATCCTTGCGGCAGGGCCTGTTGGGCCGTCTGCAGCCCGCCGGCCGCGAAATAGACGAACGGGAGGGCGAGCAAGCAGGCCAGGACGATAATGATCCCGTTAGGCAGGTCGGTGTAGGCGATGGCCACCATCCCCCCGACGGCGGTGAACAGGATGACGAAGGCCGCGGCGATCAGGGTGCCCACCGGCTCCGAGATCTTCCCGTCGGTGGCGACATTGAGAATGAAGCCGCCGGCGACGAACTGGTAGGAGACGATGGAGATGAAGGAAAGGATCAGGGCGATGGCTCCGAAGAGACGGGCGGCGGGACCGTAGCGGACTTCCAGGATGTCCCCGATGGTGAATTGCCCGAAGTTATGGATCTTGCCCGCCAGGAAGTAGATAAGGACGATGCCGGCCCAGGCCCCGGCCGAGAGCCAGATGGCCGAAATGCCGGCTTTGGCCGCGAACTCCGCCCCGCTGATGAATGTCCCGGAGCCGATCCAGGTGCAGATCAGGGTGAAGACCATGACCTGCCATTTGAGGCTTCGGCCGGCGACCTGGAAATCTTCCTGGTTTTTGATTTTCCGGGCTCGGATGAAATTCATCCCGGTCAGGACGATGAGATAAGCGAGAATGATGTAGAGGTAAAAGGACATTTTGCCTCCTCAGAGTTGAGAAATGAAACCGTTGGGCGGCTTATTATGAACCAGATTAATGCTGATGTCTAGAATATTTCAACTTCAGAAAAACCCAGCCCATGATGACGAGGCGCTTAAGGTCGCCGAACGTCCGGATCGACTTGAGGGCCTTGGAGGCTTTCCTGTGGAGGGACGACCGTCCGGAGCTGAAAGACCAGCGCAGGACGAGCTCGGAGACTTGGGCCCAGGTCAGCTTGTCGAGATAGAGAGGGACATCGCCCTGAGCCAGGGGCAGGGTGATGATCCCCCGCCGGTGACGCTTGGTCCAGGTGAATCCCTCGGGCAATACGCCTTGTTCCCGGGAGATCTTTTCCAACGGCGTTCCGGGATAGATATGAAGGATGGCGACGGATCCCTCGATCCGGCCCCGGTACTGTTCGATCTGATTGATGGTTTCCCGGGCTTCCTCCCAGGTCTCGGTCGGATGGCTGAAGATGAAAAACACGTTGGCAATGACCCCGAGCTCGACGCACCAGTCCGTGAGGTTGCGGAAGTCGGCCATGTCGATCTGCTTGCCGACGATCCGCTCCCGAACCCGGTCGGAGCCCGCCTCCAGGCCGTAGGACAGGTGAAAAAGGCCGGCCTGTTTCATCTTCTCGAGAAGGGCCCGGCTCATGATGTCGACCCGGACATCGCACTTGAAGTAAACGTCGAGCCTCCGGGAGATCATCAGGTCGCAGAGGGCGTCGGCCCGTTTCGGGCTGGCGTTGAAGGTGTCGTCGTAGAAGAAGACGACCTTGATCCCGTACCGTTCCTTGAGGAGCTCGATCTCGCGGATGACGTTTTCGGGGCTTCGCATCCGGACGTGGCGGCCCCAGTTGATCGGGGTGGCGCAGAAGTTGCAGTTGAACGGGCAGCCCCGGCTGGTCATGACATTGACGGCCGGAAGGGAGCCCCGGCCCGGGACCTCGAAGGTGAAGTTGTATTTTTCGAAGGGAACGAGATGGAACGCCGGGTAGGGAAGGGAATCGAGGTCGGTGATCGGCGGCCGGGGCGGGTTGGCCGCGACGCGTCCGTCCTTGCGGAAGACGACGCCCCGGACGCCGTCGAGGACGTCCGCCCCCGCGCCCTTCCGGAAAACCCGGCAGACTTCGCGCATCGTCTCCTCGCCCTCGCCGCGGACGACGAAATCGAGCTCGGGAATGTGCTCCAGGCAATCCTCGGCGGCCATCGAGGCGTGCGGGCCGCCCAGGACGGTCAGGGCTTCCGGGCAAGCCTTCTTGGCCAACCGGATGAGACGGAAGCTCTGGAACCGGTTTTCGGTCGTGACCGTGACCCCGACGATGTCGGGCTTGTCGGCTTGGATTTTACGCCGGACATCGGCCCAACTCATTCCCAGGACGTCGGCCGGGACGATTTCGACGGGAACGCCGTCCTTCTCCAGGACGGCCCCGATGTAGAGAAGGCCCAGCGGGGGCATCGACGAGCCTTTCGACCAGCGTTCGGCGAAATATCCGCC
>JAFGEN010000149.1 GCA_016931595.1 Candidatus Aminicenantota bacterium
GATACCGTCATGCGCGCGCTCTATCACCGGTTCCACAAGAAGCTCGGGCGGGGCTGGACCGACGGAGAATTCCGGGCCGTCTGCGAAGAAGCGGCCGGAGGCCCGTTGACGGAGATCTTCGCATACGCCTCGACGACGAAAGACGTCGACTACGCCAAGTACTTCGCATACGCCGGACTGGAGTTCGAAAAGCCTGAAATCCTCCCGGAAGCGTTTCTGGGCGCCGTGGTCGAGGACGGAAAGGACGGCCGCCCGG
The DNA here is from genome assembly GCA_016931595.1 of Candidatus Aminicenantota bacterium. Classification (GTDB taxonomy): domain Bacteria; phylum Acidobacteriota; class Aminicenantia; order Aminicenantales; family UBA4085; genus JAAZPG01. The sequence goes on from JAFGEN010000149.1 coordinate 257, forward strand.
TCGTGGGCGCAACGGAACCCGGCTCCCCGGCCCGGGCGGCGGGTCTCAACGCCGGAGACATCATCGCCTCATGGAACGGAGAAGCGAAAAACTCGGCCTCCCTCGAGGCCTCCTTGAAGAGTCATAAACCCGGAGACAGAATCAAGCTCGAAATCGAGAGGAACGGTTCGACCCGGATGTGCGAAATCAACCTGGCCAACAGGCTGAAGAAGACCTGGATGTTGCGCCCCGTCGCCGATCCGGACCCCTTGGCCCGCGTCATCCAGGACGGCTGGCTCGGGCGCTGATCACCATGGAAACGCTGGCGGCGATTTTCGTCCGGGTGATCGTCCCGGTCATTGTCACAATCGCCGTCGGCTACATCGCAGCCAAGGTCCTGAAGTTCGACCTGAAGATGCTGGCCCGGCTGGGCCTCTACGTTCTCGTCCCCTGCCTGACGTTCACCTCCATGGCCCGAATGAGCATGACGGCCGGCGAAGTCGGCCGGATCATGGCCTTCACCCTGATCTCCGTTCCCCTGCTTTACGGCATCTCCCTTCTTGCCGCGCGGGCCTTGAAGCTCACGCCCGGCGAGGCCGGGTCTTTCCACATCGCGATCATCTTCGCTAATGCCGTGAATTTCGGATTTCCTGTCCTGATGCTCGCCTTCGGACAGCCGGCCCTTGAGCGAGGGATCGTTTACGCCATGACCCAGCAGGTGGTGATGCAGAGCTTCGGCGTCTACCTGGCGGCCCGCGGGAAATCGGGACTCCGCCAGGCCTTGAAACGGGTCTGGATGATGCCCGGCTTCTACGCCATGATCGCCGGGCTTCTGTTTCGGGCCGTCCGCATCCACGTTCCCGACCCCATCTTCGACCCCCTGAAACTCATCGGAGATTCGCTGGTCCCCTTCCTGCTTCTCGTTCTGGGGATGCAGCTGGCTGAAGTGAAATTCCGCGGACATTGGACCGCCGCCGCCGCGGCGACCGTGATTCGGCTGGGCATGGCGGCCGCTTTATCCTTCGGGCTGGCCGCCGTCCTGGGATTGCAGGGCCTCACCCGGCAGACCATGATCCTGGAAAACAGCATGCCCTGCGCCATCCTGGGCGTGGCCCTGGCCCGGGAGTTCGACTGCGAGCCGGGACTCATCACCAAGGCCATCTTCCTTTCGACCCTGGCCGGGCTGCTGACGATCACCGTCTTGATTACGCTTGTCTAAAATCCCATTTCTTTCAGCAAATGGGTCGCGCCCGAGAACTTGTCGGTGACCCAGAGCACATACTTGATGTCGACGCTGATCGACCGTTGCAGCTCAGGGATGATGTAATAGTCGCCGATGACGCTCTCGTAGGTCATATCGAAGATGATCCCGACCTGTTCACCCCGGGCGTTGAGGACCGGCGAGCCGGAGTTCCCCCCGGTGACGTTGGTCGTGTTGAGGAAACAGGCCGGCACATCGCCCAGGCGCGGGTCGGCGTACGGCCCGAAATCCTTCGCTTTCCAAAGGACTTTGATTTTCTCCGGGACGCGGAACGGAAGCTCGCCCGTCTCCTTTTCGAGCACGCCCATGACCGTCGTCTGGGGAAGGTAGGCGACGGCATCGCGAGGCTGGTAGCCGAGGACCGGGCCGTAGGTGAAGCGGATGGTGGAGTTCGCGTCGGGCGGATGGACGCCCTTCTTCATCTCGAGAATGGCCGCTTCATAGACCATTTTCAGGTCGGCGCCCTCGCGACCCAGGCTCTTGCTCTCTTCCCGGATGACTTTCAGCTCTTTCTCCATGGCCGCGGCGAGTTTCAGGAAGGGATCGTCCAGGGCGGAAAGCACGGACGGCTTGAGGTCGAGGAGGGCAAGCCGCTTGGCCGGGTCGCCCAAAGCCGTCTGGTCGTACATGGCGTCCACCCGCCCGGCGGTTTCCGCCTCGTTGCCGGCGGCAAGCTTTTTAAGCGACGGCGGCCATTTGGCCGGGTCGGGATGGGAAGCCTTCAGCCTCTTGAGCGTCCACTTCATCAATTCCTTATCGGTCGAAAAAACATATCCCCGTTCGATCAAGCGGATATTCTCCTTGAGCCGGGGGATATTTCTCTCCTGGTAAGCCTGTTCCCTGTCCTTATCCGGTTTCTGGATTTCATCGACCATCCGGACGATGGACTGGGCCTGGGAGAGGACGGTCGAACCGTTAAGGACGCCGTTGAGAAGTTCGGACTTGGCGTTGAATTCCTTCCGGCGGGCCAGGAAGGCTTCGAGGGCGGCCGGGGCTTTGCCGTAATTTTTCGCCCGGACCGGGTCGCCCGTGATCCAGTCGAGAAGAGCCTTTTCCTGGGCCGCTTTTTTCTCCACGAGGCCGTACTTGAGAAAACCTTCGAGCTTTCCCTGCCGGTTCTTCAGCCCGTTATAAAGGCCCTTGACCCGCGACGCGTACCGGATCTCGATCTCCTTGTCCTTCCGCCCTTCCGCTTCCAGGAAGGCGATCAGGCCTTGGCTGTCCTTGATCGATTTGGCCATATTATCCTGGTCTTCTTGAAGCTCGGCCAGGGTATAGTTGCGATAGGTCCGGCCGGGGTAGCCCATGATGAAGGTGAAATCGCCTTCCTTGACGCCCTCCAAAGAGAGCTTCATCCAGACCTTGGGCTTGTACGGGACATTGGACGGAGAGTAATCGGCGGCCGTCCCGTCGGCCGCGACGTAAGCCCGAAGGTAGGAGAAATCGCAGGTATGGCGCGGCCACATCCAGTTGTCGGTCTCTCCGCCGAAGTTGCCCAGGTCCTGGGGCGGAGCGTAAACCAGCCGGACGTCGCGGATCTGCTTGAACGTGTACAGGTAATAGGCATTGCCGCTGTACATCGAGGCCAGGTTGCAGCGGAGGTCCCGGCCGGCTTTTTCCGCTTCGGCGACGATCTCCTTCTGGGCTTTGTCGTAGGCGTCGTATCTCTGCCGCGGAGTCATCCCCGGTTTGAAGTAAGCGTTGACCTTGACCGTCACGTCCTCGTATCCGAGGAGGACGCCTGCCTGATAGCCCTGGGCCGGAATCTCCTCGCC
>JAFGEN010000150.1 GCA_016931595.1 Candidatus Aminicenantota bacterium
CCTTCCGGCCGCCTCCTGTATCTTCTCGACGTCAAAGCCGCGGTCAAGGACATCATGAACTGGGAGGGGACCTATACGATCGACGCGTCCTCCTTTACCCCGATTCATGCCCGCCTCAAACCGTCCGATTTTCCGACGTTCGTCAAGGAGCTGGAAGTCGAGGCCGATTTCGAAGTCGTCGAGGACGTCTATTTCGTCCCCAAGCGGACCTGGCTCAGGGCCAACGCCGGCTTCCTGTTCATCAAGCGCGTCCACATCATCTCCGAAGAGGTCTACCGCGACCTCAAGATCGTCCGTTGACGAACTCATTGATTTCATAGCCCCATACAAGTAAACTATGCGCCCTGAAGAGGGACGGAGCGGCCTCCGTCCCGCCGGCCTCAAAGGAAACGAGATGAACAAGGAAAAAGTCGGGAAATTCTACGACGTGGTCTGGACCGAATACATCCCAGAGTACGAGGAATCCGAGAAGCACTGGCTGATGTTCTATTCGCCGGAGGAAGTCTCGGGCAAAACGGTCCTCGACTCCGGCTGCGGCACGGGCATCTTCAGCATCATCTTCGCCCGAAACGGCGCGGCGAAGGTGACCGGGATCGACATCAGTCCGGGGAGCCTCGGCACGGCCCGGGGGCTCAAGGAAAAGTTCGGGCTGGCCAACGCCGAATTCCAGCAGCAGGACATGCTCCATCTTCCTTTTGCCGACGCGTCTTTCGATATCGTCTGGGCCTGGGGCACCGTCCACCACACGACCGACCCCCTCGGAGCGGTCACCGAGCTCATCCGCGTCCTCAAACCCGGCGGATCCCTCTTCCTGGCCATCTATAAACGGACCAACGTTACCTGGATCCACGAAATCATCCGGAAGATGCTCGTCCGAACACCCCGCTGGAGTTGGAACGGACTGGCCAAGGTCATGGCCTTTTTCCTTTCTCCCATTGTCTTTTTTTTCAAGCGCCGTCAAAAATCAAGAAAAGGCGAAAAGCTCTCCGAGCTGATCCTAGACTGGTATTTCGTTCCCATCCGCCACTATTACACCCCCGAGGAAATCAAGATGTTCCTCGAGAAAAAAGGGTTCGTGATCGAGAAATACCTGGCTCATTCCGGCCGGTTCAACAGCTCGTCGAATTTTATCTATAAATCCCTTAAACCCGCCTGATCAGTACGATCACCCAAGATTCCGGCGATCGGTGAGCCGCAGGCGCCGGTCGGCCACGGCGTAGGTGTATTCCGGAAGCGAGGCGGTCACAACCGCGCCCGCCCCGATGACGCATCCCTTGCCGATCGTGACGCCGTCCAGAACGATCACCCCCGCGCCCATCCAGGTGTCTTCACCCACCTGAATGCCGCCCTTCACGGTCGAGGGCTGGAACATGATCGGACGCGTTGTATCGGCGACCGGGTGGTTGCCGCCGGCCACAAGGTAGCACTCTCCGGCCAGGAAACAGTAATTCCCCAGGCGGATCTCGGTCTCTGAAAGAAGCTGGCAGCCGGCCGAGAGGTTGCATTGGTCGCCCAGGAAGATCGACCCTTCCTTGCAGGTTAAAATCGTGTTCCGGCCGATCATCGCGTTGGACCCGATCCGAATGCCTTCGTTTTTCTCCCCCTTGGCGTCCAGGACGGCGTTGTCGTCGATAAAGGTATTGTCGCCGATTTCGATCTTGCGGGGATGGCGGAGGACAACATTCCGTCCGAAGACGACTCCCTTGCCGACCTTCCCGAGGATGAGGGGGAAAAACAGCCGGCGGAGGATCAGCCCCAAGGCCCCGGGGACGGGAGCGATGAACAGGTTGATGAATTCATAAGCCAAGAGGGGGCCTAGACCGGGCCGGCCGATGCACAGGGACGCATACTTCCCCGAAAGCCTGCGCCGGGGGTCAAGGAGCTCCTTCTGGGTGCTGCCGGGAGACCTGTCGTCGTTCAATGCCCTCCCTCCTTCGGCCTGATGTCGACGTAATCGATCGTCACGGCGCAGCCGGGAGGCACCTGGACCCAGACTCCAACGGATTGCTCCAGGTCCAGGCGAAATTCAACATCCGCCTCCCTCCAGCCGCTTCGATCGGCCGGACGGCCGTCCGCGGTCAAGGCCACGGTCCGAAGCCGCCCTCCTTGCCCGTCGACGAGAGCGACCCGGCCGACGGCGCCCTCCGTCGAATCCGGCCCGGTCCTGTACCGGACCGAGGCCCGGTAGGAACCGGGAGCCCAGAAGCCGGCGGCTTTGGCCGTGAATTCGTCCATTCTCTTCGCCGTTCCGTCCCAGGCTAAGGCCTCGCCTCCGGAAAGGTTCGGCTCTCCGATCACGGCCCCTTGCCGGGAAGGCATCCACTCTCCCTCGACTTTCCTCCGGCCTCCGGCCGCAAGCTCAGGGTCGTTCCAGACATAGACCTCCGACATGCCGTCCTTGCCCCGAAAAACGAGCTTGTCGGCATTTTCGTCCTCGATGTAGCGGCGAATGTCCGGAAGGATATGGTCCGTCCTTAACAACGAAGGCGAAGCGACCAGCCAGACCCGTCCGCTCTCCGGCCCCTCGGTCACCCTCTTGAGGTCTGCAAGATTGTTGATCCAACGGGCCCCGACATAGAAATCCTTCCAGCCGTCGGGCGTCTTTTCCCAGGCATCCCAGGTCCCCGGACCTCCCGACCAGAGCCAGTAATCCACCCGGCCGGCATAGATTTTCTGGAAGACGACGTGGATGGCGACGACGGTGTCGGAGGGTTTCAGCCGGGCGGCGACATACCTCCCAACGCTTTCGTGGTCGTAATGCTCGTAGCGGCCCGAGCGGGCGATCGTGTCGACCGTGATCGGGTCGCCGTAATTGCGGCCGGCAATCGACAGGACCTGGGCCGGCCGGGCCCCCTCGGTCAGGACGAAGACAAGCCCGAGAAAGATGACCGTGCTGAAAACGGCCCGCGTCTTGTCCTTCTCGATCCCGAAGGCCGGGGCGGCCAGCTCGCCGATGAATTCCCGGCTGAGGGCTCGAAGGGCGACGAGAAACAACAGGACGAACACCGGGAAGAGCTGGGCCAGATAACGGGGCTGGACGTGGGTTCGGAAAAAGGCGAAGAAAAAGAGGGGGAATATGAGGCAGAGATTCAGGAAGAGCCAGGGCGAACGGGCCGCTTCCGTCTCGATCGCGCCCCCGCCGGCGTTGCGCTTCCGGACGACGGCCCCGAGGCAGAGAAAGATCCCGGCCAGGACGGCCAGGCTCATCCAGGGGAAGCTCCGGAAAAATTCCTTGAAATAATCCAGGCTGAAGCTTCCGAAAAAGTAGCCGATCATCCCCCGAAGGCTCATGTCCGTCTTTTCGTAGACATACCCGACCTGCCAGACATAAAACTCCATGAGCTGGATTCCCAGGTAGAACAGCACCGTCACGGAAAAGCCGAGGAGGACGTCCTTGCGGAAAAAGCGTCGGGCCCCGCGCATCAGGAACAGGGCCGCAAACGCGAAGATGACGCCCATCCCGAGTTGGTGGATCAAGGGTGTGAGAAGGAAGAAGACGACGGCCCGGGTTTTGAAGCGGTTCTCCTCCCGGATGAATCCCCTGTAGAAGAAATACAGGCTGAGGAGGTAAAACAATTGGAGCGGGGCGAAGTACAGGGCGAGCCGGGCGTACTCCAATTCCCAGGCCGATATCGCCAGGATGACGGCAGCCAAAAAGCCAACCGTCCGGGAAAAATACCGGCGGCCGAAATGGTAGGTCAGGGCGATCAAGCCGGCCACACAGAGCACGCTGAAGACACGCAGGGTCACGGCCTTGAGGCCGAAGATGAGCGCCCCCCCGGCCAGGGCATAGGCGTAGAGAATCGCCTTCCAATAGATGTGGCCGGAGGGGTAGAGCGGATATCCGTGCTCGAGGATCCCCTGGGCGGCCAGGTAATGAAATCCTTCATCCATCCAGAGGGAGAGAGATCCCAGGTTCTGGAGCTGGACCGCGATCCAACCGGCAAGCAACACCGCCAGGAGAATCCGCAGAACCTGATCCCGCCGGTCCCGTCGCTTGGAAACGGACCACTCCTCGGTCATGAACGGGCGTTCCTAAACGATCCTGTCGTCGACCCGGTCGATCGAATAAATCCGGATCTGGTGGGTTTGAAAATAGATCCGGGAAATGACCTCGGCCAGCAGTCCGATCATGATAAAAAACACGCCCAGCATCATCAGGAAAACGCCCAAAATGAGGTTGCCCAGGTTTTCCTTGATGACCCAGCCGAAGAAATAATAACCGACCGTGACCACCGCGTCGATCAGGAAACCGACCGTTCCGAAGATCAGGCCAAGAGGGCCGAAGATCTGGAGGGGCCGGTCGATGAAGCTGACCATGAACTTGACCGTCAGGAGGTCGAAGAAAACCCGCTTCACCCGGGACAGGCCGTAATTGGATTTGCCGGCCAGCCGGTTGATGTTGGAGATCGGGATCTCTGTGATCTTGAACCCTTCCCGGCTGATCAGGGCCGGAATGAACCGGTGGAGTTCGCCGAACAGGCGGATGCTCTGGATGACCTCGCTCCGGTAGGCCTTGAACGTCGTTCCGAAATCGTGAATCTTGACCTTGACCAGCCGCTTCATCATCCGGTTGGCGACCCTGGAGGGGAATTTACGTAACAGAGCGTTGTCTTTCCGGTCCTTCCGCCAGCCGCTGACGATGTCGTAGCCCTCGTCGATCTTGGCCAGAAACTGGGGGATCTCCTCCGGGGCGTGCTGGAGGTCGCCGTCCATGGAGACGATGACGTCGCCCCGGGCATGGTCGAACCCGGCCTGAAGACCGGCGGTCTGGCCGAAGTTCCGCCGAAGCTTGATCACCCGGACCGCCGGGTCTTTTTCGTAGATGCCCCGGAG
>JAFGEN010000151.1 GCA_016931595.1 Candidatus Aminicenantota bacterium
CGAGGGATTGTGGGGGGCCTACGAGCAGTGGGCCCTGGGGGATGAGGGCGGCGGAACGAAGGAAAAGAAATCCCCCTGGCGGCCCAGTCGGGCGATGATCGACGACCTGACGCCCAACCACCCGTGTTTCCTCAACCGGTACGATTCCAAGGAGTGGCTGGCCAATACCGCCGCCTTGAAGGCCGCCGGCCTGGAAAACGCCCGGCTCCAAGGCCTGGAGCGGGGACAGGATGGAAGGCCGACCGGGATTGTATTCCGGCCCTCCCCGGCGTTCGACAAGATCCGGGCGGCCCGAAAACCGAAATCGGCCGCCCGTCTCCTGGATGAAAACCGGGCCGCCCTCCGGGTCCTCCGCGAATCGGGGATCACCGAGGTTCACGACATCGAAACGCCCGAACAGACACGGCGTTTCATCGAGCTCGAGGAGAGAGGCGAGCTGACCTGCCGGGTCTGGCTGAGGCCCGACCTCTCCCGGGGGGCCGAGCTGAAGGAGGCCGGCTTTACGATGGGCCTCCATCCCAAGACGAAGGAAAAAAGCTCCTGGCTTCGGTACGGCGCCCTCAAGGGCTATATCGACGGGATCATGGGCACCCATGGGGCTCTCTTTTTCGAGCCCTACAGCGATCAACCGGACAATGACGGCCACTGGCGGCCCCATACGTCCGACGACCCGGAACTCGAGGCCGGCGACATGGAGAAAATGTACCGGTTGATTAAAACCGGGCTGGATGCGGGATTCGTTCCGAACGTCCACGCCATCGGCGACCGGGGCGTGGCCGAGATGCTCGACCTTTACGAGCGGCTGAAGAACGAGGGGCGGGACCTCGCCGGGTACCGGGTCATTCATGCCCAGGTCATTCGGCCGCAGGATTTCCCCCGGTTCAAAGCCCTCGGAGTCATCGCCGAGGTCAACCCGTATCACATCTCCGACGATATGCGCTGGATGGAGGAGCGGATCGGCAAGGAACGGAACAAAGGGGCCTATGCCTTCAAATCGCTGCTCGACAATGGGGCGATGCTCACCTTCGGCTCCGACTGGCCTGGAACTTCGGCCGCGGCCTACCACGTCCATCCCAAGTACCTGATCTACGCCGCGGTGACCCGAAAAACCCTCAACGGCGCCCCGGAGGGCGGCTGGTATCCCGAGCAGAAAATTTCCGTGGCCGAGGCCATCAAGGCGTATACGATCAATGGAGCGGCGGCCGCGTTCGAGGGCGGGTTGCGGGGAAGCCTCGAGCCCGGGAAGCTGGCCGATGTGACGATCTTCGACCGGAACCTTTTGACCATCGCTCCGGACGATATCCTCAAAGCCGAGGTCACCCACACGATCGTGGGCGGCCGGGTCGTCTTCGAAAAATAGCGGCTGTCTTCAGGCGGGAAGCCGGACGGTCTTAATCCGGCCGGTGATGGCCAGGGTGAGCTTGTAGCCGCCCCAGTCATTGGTCACCTTGACCGTAGCCAAGTTCGTCACCGTGCCTTCGGGGGTGAAGACGGGAGAGTTGTTGGCCTCGATCCCGGCGCCTTCGATCCAGGTCGAGCTCACGGCGTGCCATGTCCCCTCCTCTTCGATGAACCGGTCCAGGAGAACATGGTCCGGCCGGAAGCGGACCCGGTAGGAGACACCGTCGAAGACGGCCTTGGCTCGGGCGGCTGAAAGGGCGGCCCGGATGTTCCAGGCCGCCGTTTCCAGCCGGTATTTATCGGCCAACCCGAAGAGGGAAAATGAGGCCAGATACATTAGGGCCGAAAGCATCGCCAGGGCCAAAACGGCCTCGATCAAGGAGAACCCGCGGGCGGTCAGCGGTCGGTCCACTGGAGCGCCTCCCAGCCGGTTAGAATGAGCACCGGCGCCGTCGAGCGCGGGTAGGACGGCGGCGTTTGCAAAGTTGAAAGCAGCCGGCCGTCCGGTCTCACCTCGAGACGGTTCGTTCCCGCCTCCAGGCATCCGGCCTGCAGGCTCCCGGAAAGAACGATCTTGCGATTTGTTCCTTCGAAGCGGACGCCGTCCCGGGCGGCGATGGAGGCCTGCAGGAAAAGGTCGGCCGGGGCCGCCGCCCCCACCCGGACGGTTCCGCTCGTTTTCGCTCCCGATAGGAAATCCGACCCGGCGGCGAACAGGAAGAGTTGGGCTGTTGAATCCTTAAGATAAGGAATGCCGTCGGTCCAGCGGACGCCTTCCTGGGTCAAATGCGTGGAGACGATGGTTTCCCCTGAAGAGACGATGCTCAAGGATACTCCGGCAAGCACGGCCGGCGAATCCACGGCGGTCGATAACGACAGGTTCCCGGCGCCGTCCACGGTCCCCCCTCCAAGCGACTTGATCGCGCCGTTGACCAGGATGATCGGAAGAGGACGAAGGGGGAAGAATTGAATTCCCTCCGGTCCGGTAAATTCCGTCCGTGGCGCCGCCGGGTCGAACCACATGTTCCAAGTTCCCTCTTCCAGCCGGAATTGAATATGCTGCCGTCCGGCCGCGGCCGCCAGGATCATTTCCTCGACGTCGCCCTGGACGAAGATTCCGCCCAGGCC
>JAFGEN010000152.1 GCA_016931595.1 Candidatus Aminicenantota bacterium
ACGATCTGGCCGCGGCCATGAAGAAAGCCGGCTGCCATACGGTCATGGTCGGGGTGGAGAGCGGCCAGGAGGAGATCCTGGCGGCCGCGGAGAAGAAGATCACCCCGGAAAAGGCCCGGGCCGCTTTCCGCCTCTGCAAAAGGCACCGCATTCGGACCCTGGCTTATTTCATCGTCGGCCTGCCCGGGGAGACGCGCAAGTCGGTCGAACGGACGATCCGCTTCGCCAAGGACCTCGACCCGGATTTCGCCTCGTTCACCGTCCTCACGCCCGATATCGGCTCGCCGCTTCGGCAAAGGAACATCGAGGAAGGGCGCCTCGACCCCGACGTCCTGTTGTTCGACAGCACCTGTCCTCCCGTGTTCAGTTCGGGATCCCTTTCCCGGGAGGACCTCTGGGGCCTCCGCCAGAAAGCGGTCCGCTCGTTCTATCTTCGGCCGGCGTATCTGTTCAAGCAGCTCGGGGCCGTCCGAAGCGTCCGGGACCTCCTCTATCTCCTGGAACAGGCCCGGGCGATGTTCTTACGCTGATCCGTTCTATCATCCCTTCTTCAATTGACGGATTCCAAAGACTTTGGTTATAGTACGGAGCATCATGTCCACCGCTCCGAAACAAGCCAGGGTCGCGGTTTTTCTGCTGATCCTCGTCCTGGCCGTCGGAAGCCGGTTCTGGGGCCTGGGATGGGGCCTGCCCCACACCTACCACGTGGACGAAAACTGGTTCTCCGGGAAAGCCATGAAGTTCCTCGGGGGCAACCTCAACCCCGAGTTTTTCCACGTTCCGACCCTCCATATGTACGCCCTGGCCGGGATGTGGGGGGTCTATTACCAGGTCGAAAAGGCGTCCGGAAACGCCCGGTCGATCGACGATTTCACCGAAACGTTCATCCAGGCGCCGACAGTTTTCTATCTGATCGGACGGACACTTTCGGCCCTGATGGGCATCGGGACGATTCTCCTTCTCTTTCTCCTCGGTCAAAGGATGTTCGGCTTCCGAACAGGAGCGATCGCCGCCCTCCTCCTCGTTTTCGGGCTGGACCATGCCCGAATTTCGCACGATATGCTCCCCGATGTCCCCATGGTCTTTTTCCTGGTCCTGGGGTACCTCTTCATTTGGAACATCGCCGAGAAGGGCCGGACCCGGGACTACCTCTGGGCCGGCGCGGCCGCCGGGCTTGCCATGACGACCAAGTACGGCGGGATCATGCTCTTTCTCCCACTGTTCATCGCCCACCTCTATCGCGTCCGCCTTGATAAGCGGCCGTGGCGGGAATCCGTTCTCAGCCCCCGCCTGATCGGGGCCGGGTTGATCTTTCTTGCGGTCTTCGTCCTCGGCAGTCCATACGTCATCCTCGATTTCCCGACCTTTAAAAATGACTTTCTCTGGCAGAGCAGCCACCTGGCCTCGGAAGGCCACTTCGGCGACCCGGCCGGTGAATCCGCCGTCCTCTTTTATCTCCGCCACGGTTTCCGCGAGAACGTCGGGGCGGTCGCCCAATTTTTCGTCTTCGGAGGGGTTATTCTCGCGCTCTTCCGCCGTCGGAAAGCGGAGCTGATCCTGCTGTCCTATCCGCTGCTCCAGTTCGCCATGATCTCGATGTGGAAAACCCGGGCCACCCGGTACCTCTTTCCGATGGCCCCGTTCTTCATCCTGATCGCCGCGTTCTTCATGGATTGGCTCCTCCGCCGGGGAAGCGGACTGTTCGCCCCCGCCCGGGCGGGTCGGGTGCGGAAGATCGCCTGGCAGGGAGCCGCGATCCTTCTGACCGGCGCCGTCATCGCCCCCTCGGCCGTGAGTCTCTGGAAGCTCGACTCGGCCCTGGCCGGCCTCGATTCCCGGACTCGGGCCAAGCAGTGGATCGATTACAACCTTCCGGCCGGAACCTGCATCGCCCTCGATCAATACGGACCGCCGATCTCCCGGGTCCGGTACTCGGTTCTGACCGAGCGAGCCCTGAGCGACCTCGACCTGGAGTTTCTGGCTCATTCCGGGGCCGATTATGCCGTCACGAGCGACACGATGGCGGGGCGTTTCCTGTCCCATCCGGAGGAATTTCCTAAGGAAGCGGCGTTTTACGCCTCCCTGGAGCGGGAAGGCAACCTGGTCAAAATCATCGAACCCGGTTTCAAGGAATCCCAGCAGGAGCTCCATATGCCGGAACTGCGGATTTTCCGGCTCAGCCGGGCCCCGGCCCCCGGATTCCCCGTCAATTTCAGGTCATATGTCCAGATCCTGACGATTCAGAGGACCGACGCCGGATGGGATGTCCGGACGGCCGTTTCCGCCGAAGGCGGCCTCGGCGTCGGGGAGCGGCCGGAAAACCTGTATTTGAAAATTTCCGATTCCGGGGAAAGGGAATTGACCCGGATCATCCTCAAATCCGGGCCGCTCCCGGTGGATGGCGCCTGGACCGCCGAGGGTTCGGCCGGCGTCGAGGAAATCCCCGAAGGAGCCGTGGTCGACCTCGGCTACGAATACATCCTCGCCCCGAATCCGATCGCCTATCCGCTGGACCGGCCGTTGCGCAAGGAATACCGTCTGCCGGGACGCTTCACCCTGGCGGCCGAAGAAGCCGGGGGCTGGTCGGCCGGTCTCTGGTTCACTGCCGTTCCCGGACCCGGCGGGGACCATTTTCAGACAGTGACTCTCGTTCCCGGCAAAGAGGGGCCGGTCCTCAGAGCCCGCGTCTTCGGGCCATCCCTTCGTTACGGCGACTGCCGGATCTCGAATCCCCGGGTCCTCGTCCGGGACGCCTCGGGGAACGACCTTCAGATGCTTCTTGTCTTCTCCGGACGGCTCGGAGCCTCCGAGACCGATACTCCGGGCCCGGTCGAGGCGGAAATGTCGCTTTCCGGCCTTCCTCCCGGTTTCCGGCTGATCCTGAGCCTCGACGGCTCCTCATCCCGGACCGAGCCTAATGCTCCGGCTGTCCCCGTCCGCCTGGCCCTCCCGCCTCTGCCGGAGTTCATCCATGAACCCAGCCCAAATGTGCTATAATTTTTTAGACGGCAAATGAGCAAAGCCACGAAAAAGAAACCGGCGGCCAAGGCTGCGGGGAAAGCCCCAAGGAAGAGGACATTCCCTCTCTCCGAGGCGGCCGGAGTGCTGCTTCTTTTCGCCGCGGTCTTTCTCTTGATCGCCCTGGTCAGCTACGATTCCCACGACCCGTCCTGGGCCAGCGCCGCGCCGGCGGGCGCTTCAATCTCCAACTGGGGGGGCCGCCTGGGCTCCGAAATTTCGGAAACATTATTCTTCGTCTTCGGATTGATCGCCTTCCTTCTCCCCCTGGTCGGCGGATATCTGGGCCTGAGGGCCGTCCTCCACGGCAACCGCCGGGCCATCCTGGCCAAGGCCGGTCAGATTCTCCTGCTCATCCTCATCCTCTGCCCGCTCCTGTTTCTCGTTTTTCAGAGCGTCAACTGGAGAGGCAAGCCGCTCTCGCTCGGGGGGATGACCGGAGAGTTGATCGTTTCCTTTCTCTACGGCTTTCTCAGCAGCACCGGAACCCTGATCGTTCTCCTGGCCGCGGCCTCGCTGTTCGCCGTCGCCATCGGCGGCTTTTCCTTCAAGAGGATGTTTTTGGGCCTCGGCCGGATGATGCGCTTCCGGAGCGCCGGGGTCAAAATCCGGATTCGCCGCCCTCCGAAACCGGAAGCGCCCGGGCCGGAGAAGACAGGCCTGCTCCGAAGGAAGGAGAAAACGGGAGGAGGAGAAAAGGCGGCGGCCTCCCCGCCGTCCGTCCCGAAGCCCGAGCGGCATGAACCGCCCCCGCCCAGACGGGAGCTCCGCAAAGCCCCGGCCAAGCCGCCCCTGCCGGCCGCGGCCAAGCCGGAGCAGTTCGCCTTCCCCCAGTTCGACGACCGCCCGGCCTATACGATGCCGCCCTTGACCCTTCTCGACCCCGGAACGCCCGTTGAGCAAATCGACAAGTCCGAGCTTCAGGAAAAGCGCCGCCTGATCGAGGAGAAGCTGGCCGAGTTTAAGGTCGAAGGCGAGGTTCGGGAATACCATCCCGGCCCGGTCATCACCACGTACGAGTTTTCACCCAAGCCGGGAATCAAGATCAACCAGGTCACCAACCTGTCCGACGACCTGGCCCTGGCCCTCGGGGCCGAAAGCGTCCGCGTCCAGCGCATCCCGGGCAAATCGTCCCTCGGCGTTGAGATCCCCAACAACAAGCGCGAGATCATCAAGCTCCGGGACATCCTCGAGTCCGAGCCATTCGTCAAGTCGCCGTCCAAGCTCACCCTTGCCCTAGGCAAGACCGTTCACGACGAAGTCTATGTGACCGACCTGGCGGGAATGCCCCACCTCCTGGTCGCCGGTGCGACGGGAACCGGCAAAAGCGTTTGTCTCAATGCCCTGATCGCCAGCATCCTTTACAAGGCCTCGCCCGACGAGGTCAAACTCCTCCTCATCGACCCCAAGCGGCTTGAATTCTCGCTCTACGACGGGATCCCCCATCTTCTCAGCCCGGTCATCAACGACGCCAAGAAAGCCGCGGCCATCCTGATGGATACGGTCAAGAAGATGGAGGAGCGCTACTACCTGATGCAGCAGGCCAAGGTCCGCAACATCGACCAGTACAACCATCATATCGCCGAGCTCATCCAGGAAAAGAAGGGCAGGTTGACCGACGAGGAAAAAGAAAAACTCCGGCCGATGCCCTATTTGGTCATCATCATCGACGAGCTGGCCGACCTGATCATGGTCAGCGGGCAGGATGTCGATTTCGCCATCGGCCGCCTGGCCCAGCTGGCCCGGGCCGTCGGCATCCATCTCGTCCTGGCCACCCAGCGGCCGTCGACCGACATCATCACCGGGACGATCAAGAACAATTTCCCCAGCCGAATCGCCTTCCGCGTCCCGAGCAAGATCGACTCCCGGGTGATTCTCGACGAAAACGGAGCGGAGAAGCTCCTGGGCATGGGCGACATGCTGTTCATCCCCCCAAATTATCCCCGTCTCATCCGGCTCCATTGCTCCTACGTCTCCATTCCCGAGGTCCGGCGACTGGTCAACTTCGTCAAGAAGCAGGGCGTGCCGGAATACGACGACCGAATCGTCGATGTCCTCCAGCGGACGGGCGAACAACCCTGGGGAGATTCGGACGAAAAAGACGAGATGTTTGACGACGCGGTCAAGCTCATCCTCAATACCGGCCAAGCCTCGGCTTCCTATCTTCAGCGGCGGCTCAAGCTCGGGTACGCCCGGGCCTCCCGCCTGATCGACCAAATGGAGCAGGAAGGGATCCTCGGCCCCTCGGAAGGGAGCAAGCCCAGGGAAATCCTGGTCGACGCCAAGGACTACATGTCCCGGCAAGCCGGAAGGAAGATCGAGCCCGCCGAATAGGCGGTCCCCATGGACGGCCCGAAAGCGGACATCGACCTGGACGAGGTCGTCGCCCATTTCCGGCGGGTCGTGGGGTTCAAGGTCCGTCGCTCCATCGGTCCGGACAACCCGGACTGGGAGGACCTGACCAACGAGGTCCTGGCCCAGACCATCGCCAAGGTCAAATCGGGGGAATTCCGGGGCGAGTCGAAGATCGGAACGTTCATTTATACCATCACGGCCCGAAGGATCGTCGATTATATCCGGGAAAAAACCAAGATCGCCCGCCGCTTTCCGGCCGAAGCCGAACCGCCGGAGGCCGCCGACCGGCTGGAAAAAGAAGAGCGGGCCAAGCACCTGGCCGCGGCCGTAGCCTCCCTCCCCGGCAAATACCGCCAGGTCCTGGACCTCTACTACTACCAGGAGCTCTCCCGCGAAGAGACCGCCCGACGCCTCGGGCTGACTCCGGCCCGGGTGAGCGAGCGGGTTCATTACGCCCAAAAATTGCTGCGCAAGTCTCTTGACCGGACCGCCCTTCCACTTTCGGGCGCTCCCTCCGACTCAAGAAAGGATTGAGAGTCAGAACCGATGCCTCACCCCGAATATGAAAACATGATCGATGGGTACCTCCTCGGCCGGCTGTCCGAGGAGGAGGCGGAGCGGTTCGAACGGCATTACTTCGAGTGCCCGGAATGTTTTCATGAGACGGCCGAACGGGCTCTTCTGGTCGAGGCGGCCAAGGCCGCGGGCCCGGCCCCGGCGGCGGTCAAGCTCCCGGTCCGGACGTCCGCATTCCGCCGGGTTTCCCCCGGCTGGGCAGCAGCCGCCGGCGCGGCCGTTCTGCTGGCCGCGGCGGCCCTCCTGTTCTTCCCGCGAAGCCCAAAGCCGCTGGATTTTCCGGACGCGGGGATTCGAAGCGTCCGGGGCGGAACGCTCGAGCTTGTGGGTCCCGCAGAAACGATTCCCGAGGCTCCCGGGGAGCTTTCCTGGAAGGCCGTCGAGGGGGCGACCGTATACTCGGTCGTCATCGAAGGAATCAACCCGTCCTGGACGGCCGAAACACGAGACAGCACGATCCCCGTTCCGACGGAGGTCGCCGCCCGAATGTCTCCCGGCCGGACATATTTCTGGCGTGTGAAGGCTTATGCGGCCGAAGGGACGCTCCTGGCCGCCTCGGCCCGGACGCCCTTTACAATCGGACGCTGACCCCCGCGCCGGCCGGGGGACGGATCAATCTTCGTTGGGAGTTTCTTCTTCGTAATACATCCGGCCTTTCGTCTCCTCCTCAAAGGCCAGGCAGCACATCAACCGGCCGCACAGGCCGGAAATTTTCGTCGGGTTGATGGCGATCTGCTGTTTGCGGGCTTTCTGGATGGTCACCGGCTCGAAGGATTTCATGAAGGTGGCGCAGCAGAGCGGGCGGCCGCAGACGCCCAGGCCGCCGATCATCTTGGCCTCGTCGCGAACGCCGACCTGACGCATCTCGATCCGCATCCGCAGCTCCTTGGCCAGGTCCTTGACCAGCTGGCGGAAATCGACCCGGCCGTCGGCCGTGTAGAAGAAGATGCCCTTCTTTTCGTTGAAAAAATACCGGACGGCGGTCAGCTTCATCGCCAGGTTCCGAAATCTGATCCGGTCCAGGCAGAAGAGGAAGGCCCGTTCCTCCCGGTCCCGAAGCCATTGGATCCGGCGCTCATCCTCGGGGTCGGCCTTGCGGAGAATGCGCGGGGCTTCTTCGGCCCGCTTCGGGTGATTGCAGACGGGCCCATCGACGGCCACGACCTCGGCCAGGTCGCCGCCGAATTCGGATTCGACGAGGCAGAGGTCCCCGCGGACGAGCTCCAGGCCGCTCTTGCGGGCCCGGATGGTCTTGCCGGAGGCCAGGGAAATCAGGCAAACGAGTTCGCTCATGTCATTATCCTGTCATTCGGGCGAATAGAACGCTGGTCATCAGGCGGACGTTGGCGTTGGCCTCAAGGGCAGCCGAAGCGGAATCAACGGCCCGGATGAGCCCCAGGGTCCGGTCCGGATCGAGGGCGGCGGCCAGCTCGCGAAGTTCCGCCTCAAGGTCCGGGTTGAACAGGCCGTCGGAACGGCCGGTCTCGCCCAGGACGAGAAGGTCGCGGCCGAAGCCGCGGAAAAAGGTCAGAATGGAGTCCGCCTCGTCCCGCGAGACGGGCTTCCGCCCCCCGGTGAGTTTCCTGACGAATTCCGTCCCGTTGGTTCCCGACAGAATCGCCCGGTACCAATCCCAGGCATCCCGGCGATTCTCGAAATAGGCGTCCCAGTCCTCGGTCAGGGCCCGGTGGTAATCGCCCCGGACGATCGAGGCAATCACCGCGGCCCGAGCCTCGTCTTCGCCCCGGCCTCGAAGAGCGGCGGCGATGTCGTCCGCCCCGACGGCCCCGAAGGTCAACATCCGGCAACGGGAGAGGATCGTCGGGAGGAGAAGGTCCGGGTTTGCGGTGATCAGGAGGAACTGGGCGAAATCGGGAGGCTCCTCGAGGATCTTTAAAGCCGCGCTGACGGCGGAATCTATACTTCCTCTCATGTCCATCGCGTCATCTATTAAAAAAATCCTCTTCCGACCTATCATTGGTCTTTTAAAAGCAAGGTCACTTGCCGCTCTCATCTGATTAACATAAACGACCCCAGGAATTCTTCTCAATAATGGGGACCCGCTATCGGACGTTTTATCGTCTTCCTGCTGTTCTTCATTAAATTCATCATCATTGTCATCAGACTCATTTTTGCCAGGTTTTCCGGGTAATCTCTTCACGTCGATGACATCGGGGTGGTTTCCGGCATCGACGGCCTTACAGGAGGAGCACACGTCGCAGGCGTCATCTTCGAGGTTGAGACAATTGAAGGCCTTGGCCAGCTCCAGGGCCGTTTCCCGCTGCCCGGCCCCCTCGACGCCGCAAAACAGGAGGCTGGGCAGAACGTGTTTGCGCCTCAGGGCCGCCCGAAGAATCTCCTTGATCTGGCTGTTGCCGGGAACCCTGTCGAACGACATCGTTTTTCCTTTTTATCCCCGGCCCACGCGGCCGGCCGAGGCCAAGGCGGCCCGGAGGTATCCGGCGGTGGGGGAATCGGCCGCGGCCACCTCTTCAGGCCGGCCGGAGGCGACCACCCTCCCGCCTTCCTCCCCGCCCTCGGGGCCCAAGTCGATAATATAATCGCAGGACCGGATGACTTCAAGGTTATGCTCGATGATCACCACGGTGTTGCCGAGCCGGACCAGCTCCGAGAGAATCTCCAGGAGCTTTCGGACATCGTCGAAATGAAGCCCGGTCGTCGGCTCGTCCAGGAGGTAAAGCGTGCGGCCGGTGGCCCGCTTCCCCATCTCCTTGGTCAGCTTGATCCGCTGGGCCTCGCCGCCGGAAAGGGTCGGGGCCGGCTGGCCGAGGCGGAGATAGCCCAATCCGACCTCCCGAAGCGTGGCCAGCCGCCGTTTGAGGCGGGGCTGGGCCTTGAGGTATTCGTAGGCTTCGTCCACGGTCATCGAAAGGAAATCGGCGATCGACTTGCCCTTGAAGCGGACGGCGAGGGTTTCCTTGTTGTACCGAAGCCCCTCGCACCGGTCGCAGGTAACGAAAACGTCGGGGAGGAAATGCATCTCGACCCGCTTCACTCCCGCCCCCTGGCACTCCTCGCAGCGGCCTCCGGCGACGTTGAAGCTGAACCGACCCGGACCGTAGCCGCGGGACCGGGATTCCTGGGAATGGGCGAACAGCTGCCGCAGGTCGGTGAACAGGCCGGCATAGGTGGCCGGGTTGGACCGGGGTGTTCGGCCGATCGGTTTCTGGTCCACAGAAATGACTTTGTCCAGGCGCTTAACGCCTTCGATTTTATCATGGGCCCCGGCCCGAAGCCCTGCCTTGGCCAGGGTGTTCTGGAGGGCCCGGTGGAGGATGTCGAAGACCAGAGTGCTTTTCCCCGATCCGGAAACACCGGTCACGGCGGTCATGCAGCCCAACGGAATGACGACATCGATGTTCTTGAGATTGTGCTCGCGGGCGTTGCGGATCACGAGCCTTCCCTTTGGAGTTCGCCGTTTGTCCGGGACCGGCACCGATGTCTCGCCCCGAAGATACTTGGCCGTCAGGGACTCGGAGGATTTGACGATTTCGGCCAGGGGGCCCTGGGCCACGACGTAACCGCCGTGTTCACCCGCTCCCGGACCCAGGTCGAGGATGAAGTCGGAGGAGCGGATGGTCTGCTCGTCGTGCTCGACGACGAGGACGGTGTTGCCGTCGTCGCGGATCCGGCGAAGAAGGCCGATCAGCCGGCCGTTGTCGCGCTGATGGAGCCCGATGGTCGGCTCATCCAGGACATAGAGAATCCCGCGGAGGCGGGCGCCGACCTGGGCGGCCAGGCGGACCCGCTGGGCTTCTCCGCCCGACAGCGTGGCCGTCGTCCGGTCGAGCGAAAGGTAACCGAGTCCCAGCTCGGCGCAGACACCCAGGCGGGAGGTCAATTCTTTTCCAATCTTTCCGGCAATCTCTTCCCGGGAAACCAGAACCTCGAGACGGCCCAGTTCCGCGATCAACCTGTCGATCGACAGCCGGCTGAGGTCGTGGATGTTATGCCCGTCGACCCTGACGGCCAAGGCTTGGGGGCTGAGGCGGGCGCCGCGGCAGGCCGGACAGATATTCCCGGTCAGTTCCACCTCCCCTTCCTCGTTGGTCGTCGACTCGGCCCCCAGGCCGTGACAGCGCGGGCAGGCCCCGTAGGGACTGTTGAAAGAGAAATTCCTCGGCTCCAAGTCGGGCAGGCTGACGTCGCAGACCGGGCAGCGGAGACGCCTGGAATAATAGGCCTCCTTTCCGTCTTCGGCTAAAACCAGGACTTCGCCTTCGGCCAGGTCCAGGGCCTTCTCGACCGCTTCCTCCAGTCGGGCCCTGGCGGCGGAGGCCGGGCGGAAATCGTCGACCAGGACTTCGCCGGTGTGGGAGCGGGTCTTGGCCAGGATGATTTCCTCCTCCAGGTCGCGGAAGACGCCGTCCAGGCGCATGCGGACAAAACCCTTCTTCCGGAGACGGTCGAAGAGACGGTGGTATTCGCCCTTCCGGCCCTTGATGACGGGGGCGAGGATTTTAACCCGGCCCCTGGCCGAGTCCAGGATCCGGTCGACGATCCGGTCGGCCGATTGGGAACTGACGGCCCGGCCGCAGGAGGGGCAATGGGGCGTTCCGACCCGGGCAAAGAGAAGGCGGAGGAGGTCGTACATCTCGGTCACGGTCCCGACCGTGGAGCGGGGATTGGACGAAATCGTCTTCTGGTCGATCGAAATGGCCGGAGAGAGGCCCTGGATCGACTCGACCTCGGGCTTTTCCATCATGTCCATGTACTGCCGGGCGTAGGCCGACATGCACTCGATGTAGCGGCGCTGGCCCTCGGCAAACAGCGTGTCGAAGGCGAGCGAGGACTTCCCGGAACCGGACGGACCGGTGACGACGATGAATTTGTTCCGGGGAAGGCGGGCGTCGATCTTCTTCAGATTATGCTGGGCCGCCTTCTTAATGATAATTTCGTCGAGCATAACCTTGTCATTTTATGCCTTTTCGCGGCCGGCGGCAAGGGAACGGCCGGGTTTTCCGGGCGATTTATCCTGGACTATTCATAAATATTTTAAAATTCATATATTCCTTTTGTATTGTATAAGATAGAAAACATGAGTATTTACCCTTCGGGCGAGCCGATAGGGCAGCATCTGCTTCGTTGCGAAGGGTTCGCAGTGCGACTAGCACAGCGTCACCCTTCGGGCTTTGCCGTCCTTTGCGACGCCTCGGAGCCAGGGCGCGCCTCGCATCTGCAGCCCTCTCGACTCGTAAATAATCCAGGTTATTTCTTCTCAAGGCGCTCGAGGGCGGCTTTGGAGGATTTCAAATTCGGATCGATTTCCAGGGCTTTCCGGTAACACCGGACAGCCGAGGTCGTATCACCTTTCGCTTCATAGGCTTCGGCCAGGCTGTCGTAGGAATTCGCCTCCTTGGGAAAGAGTCGGGTGTTCATCAGGAAAATCTGGACGGCCATATCCGCGGTCCCGGCTTCGAGCAGCTCGTATCCCAGGCCGTTCAAATCGCCGCTCGTCGTCGGTATGGGGTGTCCGTTGTCTTCGAGCATTTTACCGGAGGCCCCTTCGGGAAGCGCCCCCCCGTGCCCGGTCATATAAGCGTACAGAAACTCGGGAACGGTGGGTCGCGGCATCTCATAAGGCTTCCCGAACATGATCGCCTCGACGACCGCCGCCACCGGCCTGGCGGCCCGATGATAATTGGACAGGACGATGAGCGTCAGGTCGTCTTCGAGATAACGCCGGAACATGGCGCTGACACCGTCGGTCTCTCCCCCGTGATAGGCGACTTTGCGGCCGTCGACATCGGCCAACCTCCAGACGATGCCCCAATTTTTCTCGAGGTAGGGCTCCGTCATCCGGTCGAGCGTCGCTTGGGATAGAAGCTTTCCCTCAGCCAGGGCCCGGTCGAATTTCAGGAGATCGCCGGCCGTGGTTTGGATCCCCGCCGAGGCGATGAACGGAAGCATGCGAAAGGCGTTGGTCTTGAAACCGCCCAGGCTGTTTTTCATGTACCCGACGGCCCGGTTCGGGACGATATCCTCCAGGCTGGCCAGGCTCGTTTCCGTCATGCCGCAGGGCTCCAGGATTTCCTCCCGAATGCAGTCTTTGTAGGACCGGCCGCCGACCCGCTCGAGGACGGCTCCCAGGACTTGAAAGCCCGCGCTGCAATAGGAGAACACGTTCCCCGGCGTATCCGTTTTCAGCTTCTGGCCGAAGGTCATCGGTAAAAAATCATCGATGGATCGAAGGAACGGCCAAAGGGACATGAACCGGGGATGTTCATGATACTCGGGGAGTCCCGAGGTATGGGTAAGCAGATGAATGATCTCGATCCGATCGCCGAAGGGAAATTCGGGAAGATGCTTGATCACGGGGTCTTCGAGGCCGATCCGGCCCCGTTCCACGAGCCGTATGACCGCAGTCCCGGTGAAGAGCTTGGCGATCGAGCCGATCTCAAACCGGGTGTTCATCGCGTTGGCGACGGCCAGATCCTTGTTCGCCTGGCCGAAGGCCTTGGCGTAGAGAATCCGTCCGCCCCGGGCGACTAGGACGGTTCCCGAAAAATGCTCCAGGGCCGAGAATCGGGCCATCGCCGCATCGATCTTCGGGCCGATATCCGCCACCGGCCGAGAGTCGCATGCCGCCGTGAAGCCGAGCAGGACCAAAACCGCCAAGTCAAGGGCTTTCCTCATATCGAACTCCTTTTCCATCGGTCGAAATCCGATTCCCTCGGGAACCGCTTCACCCATAAAATACGGGCGGCCCGACGGGAGATGAATTCCCCGAAAGGGGGTTCCTGAAAAATTCCACTAATTGAGAAGCGGGGATCAGGACCGGAACGACGGCTTTGAGCCCGGTTCTCTCTTGGGCTATAGTAGGCTTGATATGGGATACGGTCTTCTGGCAGGCGCTTACCTGGCGGCGGCCGCCGGGCTGATTCTCGCGGGTCTGCGCCTCCTTCGGCGGCGCCCGTCGCCGGCCATGCGGTCATACGCGATCTTTCTGGCCCTATGGGTCTCGCAAAATGTTTTCGCCCTGGCTTTCCTCCTGTACAGCGGAGTTTTGCCCAAAGCGGGTCGTTTGGGATTCATTTTCTTCAACGCCCTCGTCCTGATCCCGGTTCAGGCCGCCACGGCGATCGCTTTCATCGCTTTTCTCGGGCATTTGACATGCCGATGGAAGCTCCGGGGAGCGGCGGGACCGGTCCTCTCGGCGCCATTTTTAATCATCATGATTTTCTACGCCCAAAAGGCTTTTCAGCGGATGGCCGAAAATCCGTCCCCCTCATCCTTTCAAATCCGGGCTCCCCTGTCCGGAAACATCATGCTGGGCCTCATCCTCGTTTCGGCCGGAGCCGTTTTCATCCTCGGGATTTCCGGAAAATCGCCGCGATGGGGAAAAACCCCGGCTGTCGTCGCGGGACTGACCTCGGTCGGGGTGATCGTTTTAATTCCGGCGATGCGGATATCCACCACCCCGCCCGTCGGCTTCATCCTTTCCGGCTTCGTCTGGCTGGCCGCGCATGTCCCGGCCTTTCTGGCTCTGGCCGTAATGTTCCGCAAGGAGCGGCGGGTTGCAGCCGAGGCGACGTCTTTCAAGCCCGGGGTCGCCGAGATCGCCGGACGATACGGCCTTTCCGAACGGGAAACCCAAATTCTCGCCTCGGTCATGCGGGGGCGGCTGAACAAGGAAATCGCCGCGGAGCTTTTCGTTTCGCCCGATACCGTGAAAAAGCATCTCTACAACATTTTCAAGAAGACGTCGGTCCGCAGCCGCCTCCAGCTTTTTCTTCTCGTCCAGGGGGCGGAATCCCGCGAATCGCGGGACAAGACGAGCCCCTGAACACCGGGGAATCGACGGCGCGGTAATCGAATGAGAAGCCGGCCCGTGACAGTCGCCATTTCAAAGGGTCAAATCGCGAACATCGGTGTTTTGAAACGATTGAATCCGGGGGGAGACGATGAAAAAAACAATGACAAAATCAGCCTCAAAGTCCTTCGCGGCCGGTACCTCTTCGCCCTGGAAGAAGCCGAAGACGGGACGCTCTCCCTGGTCAAGCTCCGGATCACCGATCCGCGCTTTCGGCAACCCTGACTTCATTTCGTATTCGTGTCATTGAGAGCACGAATACGAAACGGTCGGTCGTCACTCGCTCCGAAGCGGTTCGACCGGATTGGCCCGGGCGACCCTGAAGGCCCGGAAACCCACGGTCGACACGGCCAAGCTCAAGGTCAGCAGGGCCGTCGCGGCAAAGATCCAGGGCCCGAGCGTGATTCGTTCGGCGAATTGCGAAAGCCATCGGTTCATGACCAGGACAACGGCCGGAACGGCCAGGGCGTTGGCCAGAAGAATCCAGCGGACGAATTCCCCCGACATAGTCCAAGCGATGCCCGCGGTCGAAGCGCCGAGGACTCTTCGAATGCCGATTTCCTTCCTCCGTCGCTCGGCCAAAAGGGAGGCCAGGCCGAATAATCCGAGGCAAGCGATGAACAACCCCAGGAAAGCGAA
>JAFGEN010000153.1 GCA_016931595.1 Candidatus Aminicenantota bacterium
ACTTCTTTGCTTTGCTCACCAAGCGGGTGAACTCCGCGGTGAGGGGGATCTGCTTGGTCGTCTCGTACCGGATTTTTTCCCATTCCCTGAGGTCGAGGGAGCAGAATGCGTTCACGGCCTCGGGGTCGAAATGAGTTCCGGCGTTGCGGACGATCTCTTTCCGGGCGGACTTCATATCCTGGGGCTTACGGTATGGCCGGTGGGCGGTGATCGCGTCCAAAGCGTCGGCCACGGCGAAAATCCGCGCCTCCCGGGGGATGTCGTTGCCGGCCAGGCCGCGGGGATATCCCGCGCCGTCGAAGCGCTCATGGTGGAAGAGAATGATGTTTCCGATTTCCGGCACGAGCTTGATCTCCCGGATCAATCCGTAGCCCAGGGCGGGGTGAAGGCGGACCTTATCCCATTCCGCGGCCGAGAGGGGCCCCGGCTTGTTGAGGATTGCGTCGGGAATGGCGATTTTGCCGATATCGTGGAGGAGGGCGCCCTTGCGGAGGTCCTCGAGCTTTTCGATATTCCGGATGCCGAGGATACCGGCCAGGGCTTCGGTGTACTTGGCCACGGTCCGGCTGTGTCCGAATGTCTCGACATCGCGCACATCCAGAGCCGTCATCAGGTTCTCGAGGGTCGACTCGTAGATCTCCTCCAGCTCCCGAGTGTGACGGTCTGTCCGGCTGCGCTCGAGCTTGAGGCGCCGGAGGGCTCGCGAGGCCATGGCCCGCTGTTCCTCGATCTCTTTTTTCCGGATCTCGATGCGGACGGCGGAGAATAAGCCGACGGGATCGTCGGGCGATGCGGCCCCGTCCAGCACCCCCGAGTCGATCATCCGAACAATCACCCGGGGATTGGACGAACGCGCTCCGGCGATGACCGAGAGGCCCGGCCGGGCCCGCTTGAGACCGGCCAGAAGCTTGGCCGCCGTCCCGTCGAGGGGTCCGATGACGGCGACCAGAACGTCGGCCTCGGGGTCTTCCAAGGCCTGCCGGGAGATGCGGGAAAGCGATGGGCCGGAAACGGCTTCGGCCTTCAGGGAATTCATCAGCCCGGCCAGGGCTTGTCCCCGGACGGTGTTTCGGTCGTAGATCAGAACGCGGCGTTTCACCATCGGTTTCCCTTTATACCTTTTTCCCGTTCCCGGAGCAAGAATCAGCGGGCGGAGCGCTCCCGTCGCAAAGGGAGGGCGCCTTTCGGCTTTCGCCGGTCACCCTTAAGGGTGAGGAGGGGGGACGGAATCTCCCCATGGGAATCGTCGGGGGGGGTGATTGCCCCCGCGAACTCCGTCGGCTACACTCGGGGCGAACAGGAGAACGGCCATGATGCCCAAGACGAACACTCTCGACGAGTCGAACGACTTCATCCAGGAAATCGAATCCAGTCTGGAGAAAACCCTGGTCAAGAGGCGGGAGGAGATCGAGCGGGAGCTCCAGGAGCGGATCCGGAAGGAAAAGGAAGAGTCCGACCGAAGGCTCTCACAAATCGAGGGGGAAATCGCCAAGGAACGGGAAACCCTCAAGGAATACCGGGGGACGATTTCGTCCTTCGAATCCGAGCGGGACACCCTCCAGGACGAGATCAAAGTCCACCTCGACCGGAGCATCGGCTACCAGAAGGATATCGAACAGCTGACGGCCCTGACCCTGGAGGAATTGCGGGTGCTGGCCGACCTGACCGCCCGGCTGACGGAACTCCGCGACCGGACCGAGCTGAAAGTCACCGATATCCGCGGCCGGCTAAAGGAAAAATACGGCGTCATCACCGAGCCGTTGGACAAGCGGGAAGGCGGAGACGTCGTTGTCAACCTGGAAAAAGAATTGTCCAAGCTCAGGCGGATCCAAGCCCTTTTAGAAAGGGATTCTTCGGCCGAACCTGAGCCGGTTGTGGGCCTGGGCAATGCCGTCCCGGAAGACGCGATCGAGCTCATGCCGGATATCGTGCCGGTTACGGCCCCGTTTGCCGGGCCGGCTCCTTCGGAAATGTCTTTGCCCGAGGAAGCCGTCGAGCCGCCTCACGCCCCCGCGGCCGAGGTCAAGATGCCGGAGATCAATCTCTTCATCGAGGAGTTTGTGAAAAAAGAAGGGGAGGCGTCGGGTGATGTTCCGCTTGGCGACTTTCCCCTCCCCAAATGGCAGGAGGAGAAGGCCGTTGTGCCGGTCCCTCCGGCGGAGGTCGCGGAGGTCGCGGCGGTCGCGGAGGTCAGCTTCGAGGCCGTCTTCGAGTCTCTGGAGAAGCACCGCAAGTCCGAGCCGACCGATTACAACGGAGAAATCAGCTTCTTCAAGAACGACAAGACGACGATCCTCGACGGGGAGACGATCGTTCGGGCGATGAGCCACCTGGTCGACGACGGGCGAAAGCTGTATCAAAAGCTGACTGTCACGGAGTCGCCCAAGGACCAGTTCTTCATCAAGCAGGACTTGATCAACCACCAGGAAATCCTCCGGAAGATCGTTCTCCGGGCGGTCAAGCTCTGCGAGCGTGAAAACAACAGGCTTCCCCGATACACGGAAGACGTCCTGAGCGTCGCCTCCCTCAAGGAAACGCTCGATAAGCTCAATCTCGACAATTGGAGCAACAAGGAAGAGTTCGAGGCCTTCGAAAGCCAGACGGCCCGTCTCAAGGACGCGTTCTATAAAAAAATCACCCCGCCGGCCTTCTACCTGAAATCCATCCTGGACGAACTCGGCGCGTGATCGTTTAACCTGGATTATTCATAAATATTTTTAAATTCTGATATTTCTTTGGTATTGTATAAGATAGAAAATATGAGGTGAGGGCGGCTTCACCCTCCGGGCTTTGCCGTCCTTTGCGACGCCTCGGAGCCAGGGCGCGCCTCGCAACTGCAACCATCTCGACTCGTGCATAATCCAGGTTAGGCCCTCAATCGAGGGGGACTTCGTTTTTCTCCAGGTTCACGAAATATTCCTGGAGAATTTCCTTGTCGTTGACGCTCAAATCGCGGAAGCGCAGTCCGGTGTGGAAGAACACCGACTGGGCGGAGGCCTTTTCGGAATAGACGACGTCGGCCCGGAAGGGGCTGGCCTTTCGGCCGAGGATGATCATCAGGTCGAGAATCCGCTCCGGGGCCAACCGGGACTCCGAAGAGAGCCTGGCCCCGCCCAGGCTCATGTCGACCGTCTGGGCCACCTTGTGGCCGCCGTTTTCCCGGTAGAGACAGAGGGTCGAGGTGAAGAAGCGGGCATGGCGGCGCTGTTCGGCCGCGGGCTTGTTGAGGGCCGTTTTCAGGAGGGAGGTCTTGCTGACCACGGCGGCCTTGTCCCGGACATAGGCGCAGACGCGGTTTTTATAGACGCGTTTGTCGTCGATTCCCAAGGCGGCCTGTCTCTTGCCCTTGGCTTCGGCCAGAGCCAGCTCGGACTCTGCGGCGATTCTTTTCAGGACCGTTTTGGAAACGTGGTGGCCGAGCTGTTCCGGGGGGAATAGGGTGACGCCGAAACTCATCGTCAGGTTCCGGCGGGGCTGGAATTCCTGGTGGTCGAAATAATGGTCTTCGACCGCCTTTCTGATCCGTTCGGTCAGCATGGTGGCTTCCTCGATGGAGTGGACGCCGTTGAGGAAAAAAAGGAACTCCTCACCGCCGTAGCGGCAGAGCAAATCATCCTCGCGGATGGCCGACTTCATCGTCGCCCCGAGGTCGCGGAGCAGCCGGTTTCCGGCCTCCTGGCCGTTGCGGTCGTTGAAGTGCTTGAACCAATCGACGTCCCCCATGACGATGGCGAACGTCCCCGCTTCCTTCCGGCGCTTGCTGTGCTGTTCAACCTGTTGGGTGACTTTTTCGAAGAAGGGGTCCGGCCGGAGGAGTCCGGTCAGGGCGTCATACTGGATGAGGTTGAGCTTGGTCATAGCCAGGGCCATGTGTTCGGAGACGCCCTGGAGGATGTGAATATCCTCGGGAGTGAAGACGGAAGACGCGGCGACCTTGTTGTAAACCTCGATGACCCCGATCGTCTCGGAGATGTTTTTCAGGGGAACGCAGAGAATGCTCCGGAGGGGCGTGGACAGGCGCTGATAGCGGGACGAGAAGCGGGCGTCTCCCGTGACATCGGACAGAACGATGTGTTCTCCGGACCTGGCGACATTGGCGGCGAAATCGGACGAGGGAAGCAGGGCGACATGCCGGGTGAAGTCGGCGTGGGCCAGGTACGAGCGGTCCCAGACCAGGGGTTTGAGGAAGGTTCCCAGGGTGTCGTTGTCCTCGAGGATATACAGGGAGATGCTTCCGGCCCGGAGAATCTCCTGGATCTGGGGGACTGTGTCGAGGAGATTGCTGACATCGGTTGCGGCGTACAGGTTCCGGATGATGTCCTCGAATTTTTCATTGATCCGGCGGAACCGGGCATAACGGGCTTCCAGGTCGACGCGTTTTTCAAGCTCCTTCACCAGGCCTTCGGAAAGGGCGCTTCCGACGCTTTTGATTTCGGCGTAGACTTTCTTGAGTTTATCGTCGGTCAGGGCCTTGGACCGGACCAAGGCTTCCACATCCGTCTTCAATCGACAGAACTCGGCGGCCATGTTCAGGATCCGTTCCGCCCTGATTTTGTCCTCAGGTTTCGAGGAGACCAGGAGATACTCGACGAAGCGTTCGGGAGGGAAATCGCGGACGGCCTCCTTTAAACGCTCCTCGGAGCGGCCCGAAATCAGGAGACAGGGAACATTGGCCAGCAGTTCGGGAAAAGGATGGCGGGAGGCCGAATCGACCTCGATGACGGCCAGGTCGAAGACCGTGGTTGCCAGAAGCGAGGCCGCTTTCTCAACCGTGGGCGAGGTGTAGACGACACCCCGCTGATGAGCGAGGTTGAACACAAATTCCCTTTCCTCGGGATTTGAGCTGAAGACAAATACTTTTCCCACGCCTTCCTATCCTTGGACCCAAACCTTGGCTTCGCTTCCAACTCCTTTATAATCCTATTCTTGGAGGGTGTCAATAGTTTTTTTTGAGTCTAATTTTGGCTACTGTGATATATTATCGCCCTTAGGGAGGTCATTATGAGCGCCAAGACATTTGCATACAAACCGATCCGGGCTCCCCGGGGATCCCGACTGAAGGCCGAAGGTTGGGGCCAGGAGGCCGCCCTTCGCATGATCCGGAACAACCTGGACCCCCAGGTGGCCGAAAAGCCCGAGGACCTGATCGTCTACGGCGGCACCGGGAAAGCCGCCCGCAACTGGGAGTGCTTTCGGGCGATCGTCAATCATCTCAAAACCCTGAAAAACGACGAAACCCTCATCGTCCAGTCGGGCAAGCCCGTCGGCGTTTTCCGGACTCACACCGAGGCCCCTCGCGTCCTGATTTCCAACGCGATGCTGGTTCCCAAGTGGGCCACCTGGGACGAGTTTCGGCGTCTTGAGGGACTGGGCCTGACCATGTATGGCCAGATGACGGCCGGCAGTTGGATTTACATCGGGACCCAGGGGATCCTCCAGGGGACCTATGAAACGCTGGCCGCGGCGGCTAACAGGCATTTCGGCGGCAGCCTGAGGGGCACGATCACCTTGACCGCCGGGCTGGGCGGGATGGGCGGGGCCCAGCCGCTGGCGGTGACGATGAACGACGGCGTGGCGATTGTCGTCGAGGTGGACCGTCACCGGATTCAGCGGCGCCTGGACACCCGCTATGTGGATACGATGACCGACAATCTGGACGAGGCTCTCAAATGGGCCCGGGACGCGGCGAAAAAGGGCGAGCCGCTGTCGATCGCCCTGCTGGGCAACGCCGCCGATGTTCTGCCGGAACTTGTCCGGCGCGGATTCACGCCCGACATCCTCACCGACCAGACCTCGGCCCACGACGAGCTCAACGGCTATGTTCCCAACGGCCTGTCCTATGAAGATGCCTTGAGGCTTCGTGTTTCCGATCCAGCCGACTATAGCCGTCGAAGCATGGCGTCCATGGCCGCCCATGTCCGGGCGATGCTGGCGATGAGGAAAGCCGGGGCTAAGGCGTTCGATTACGGAAACAACATCCGCGGCCAGGCCAAGGCGGCCGGGGTCGGAAATGCCTTTGATATCCCGGGCTTTGTTCCGGAGTACATCCGGCCGCTCTTCTGTTTAGGCAAGGGACCCTTCCGCTGGGCGGCCCTGTCCGGAAAACCGGCCGATATTTATGCCACCGACAAGGCGGTTCTCGAGACGTTTCCCGAGGATGAAGCCCTGGCCCGCTGGATCCGCAAGGCCCGGGCCCGGGTCAAATTCCAGGGCCTGCCGGCCCGAATCTGCTGGCTGGGCTACGGTGAGCGGGCCCGCTTCGGCGAGGTCATCAACCGGCTCGTCCGCAAGGGCAAAATCAGCGCCCCGATCGTCATCGGCCGCGACCATCTCGATACGGGTTCGGTCGCCTCTCCCAATCGCGAGACCGAAGCGATGCGGGACGGCTCGGACGCCATCGCCGACTGGCCGATCCTCAACGCCCTGCTCAACGCCGTCAACGGGGCCTCCTGGGTTTCCGTTCACCATGGGGGCGGCGTCGGCATCGGCTATTCCATCCACGCCGGGATGGTGATCGTGGCCGACGGTCAAACGTCCACCACGCGGCGGCTGGAACGCGTCCTGACCGGAGACCCCGGGATGGGCGTCGTTCGCCATGCCGACGCCGGGTATCCCGAGGCGATTGCCTTCGCCAAAAAGGCGGGGATCAAGATTCCGTTGGCTGCAAAATAATCCGTCCCTTCATCGGTCCGCCGTCAACTTCTCGCGACGCGGGAGGGAGTGTTCATCCACTTCGATTTTCGCTTTTTTCTCCGCCCCCCGCTTTTTTCCCCTGAAGCCGCCTTGGCACAAACCCGGCAATAGGATGGGTCGAAAGGAGAAAGCATCAAATGTTTAACAAACTGACGGTTTGGTCGAAGGCCGTCGCCTTCCTGCTGGCGGCGGTCCTGTCGGCGGGAGCGGGAATCCCGCTCTTGGCCGGGGGGGATGATGAAGCCGAGAAGGACATCTGTCGAAGGGCGCTGGACCAATGTCTGGCCGACGTAGCCAAATCGGGCGTTTTCGCCAAATGGCTCATCAGCTTGACAACGGTCTCCTCATGCCTGCTTGGGTATGATTTCTGCCGCAAGTTTGTCCGCATCCTGGCCGAGGAGATGGCTTGATGAGCGCCGCCCGAAAAATCGTCCACGGGGCCGCCCTCCTTCTTCTGGCCGTCCTGGCCGTTTCAGCCGGCGCCACCTTCCTTGAAGCCGGCGTTTGCTGGGAGGCCTTCTTCCGCTGCATCGACGACCCGTTCATCAAGGCCTGGCCGATAGGATCCGGGCAGGTGTACTGTCTGAACGGCCTCCTCTTCTGTCTCAAGTACATCGACGGAGTGGAGGTGTGAACACGGCCGGAAGCTGATGTCTTCCGAACGCCCGGCGGGGGAGGCTTTTAAGGGTTCCCTCCGCCGGGCTTTTTTTTTTCAGCCGGTGACACGGGACGGCGGCCGGCGCG
Organism: Candidatus Aminicenantota bacterium; assembly: GCA_016931595.1. GTDB lineage: Bacteria > Acidobacteriota > Aminicenantia > Aminicenantales > UBA4085 > JAAZPG01. The sequence continues at coordinate 7,438 of JAFGEN010000153.1, forward strand.
TCTCTCCAGGCAGGAGGTCGATCATGCACATCAACCGCATCATGGTTTCATTTGTCGCTTTCGGGGCCCTGGCCCTGGCCGGAATCCCGGCATCCCCGTCGACCGGACAGGTCAAACTGGTCCAGGATCTTTCGATCGGGGGACCCGATTCAAACGAGTTATTTTTCTGGACAGGGGTGTCCGTCGACCGCGACGGAAACTTTTATTTTGCCGATGCCTTGGACTGCACCGTCAAGAAATTCGGCCCGAACGGCGGATTTCTGAAAAAAGCAGGCGGAAAAGGGAAGGGGCCGGGGGAGTTCGAGAAGGCGGTCGGCGTGGCTGCGGCCGGAGAGACGGTTTATGCCTGGGACGTTTTTGACCGGTCGATCCGCGTTTTCGACCGGGAGCTCGTCTTCCAGAGATCTCTTCCGATGCCCGGAGGAGTCGGGGCTCTGGACATCTTTCCCGACGGCCGGTTGGCGGCCGCGGTCCGGGAAGCCGCCGGAACGCCGTCGGTCTTCCTGTTCTCTCCGGACGGGGCCGTCTCCCGGAAGATTCCCCTGACCGGACAGGACGATCCCCGCCTGGTCGACAGCGTCAGTCTCGTCGCCGACACATCGGGCGGTTTTTACGTCGGTTATCTGTTCACCGACCGGGTTGAAAAACGGAACGCTGACGGAGAGCTGGTCTGGTCGAAATCCCCGTTCAGGATGAAACAGAGCGCCCGTGAGAATATCCAGGGATGGAAAATCCCATCTGAAACGTGCATCCAGGGGCTGGCCTTGGACGCGGAGGGCCGGATCTACGTCCTCGGAGGCCGAAGGGCCGCCCACCCCGGCCGGGACGTTCTGATCTTCGATCCGGCAGGAAACGCCGTTGGGTCGTTTCTCCTGCCCGAGCCGAGCCACAGCCTCTACTTCGACCGAAAAAACCGCCTCCACGTTGCGGCCGACGGCGGAGTGACGATGAAGCGCTACCGGTTGGTCTTCGAGAGATGACGATGAGGCGGGTCGGCTCTATCTTTACGGCAGTCATCCTTGCCGCGGCGGCGGTTGCCGTTTCGGCTCGGGCGGATGAACGCAGTCCGAACATACAAGGACGCCTGGCCCTCGTTCTCATCGATGCGGACGCCCTGGCCTGCTCGCCGTGCCTGGCTTCACTCGAAGCCCTCTGCCGGGCCGTTCCCCAACTCGTCCAGAGGGAACGGATGATCGGCGTCCTTACGTATCGGGAAAGCGGGCCCGCCGATCCCAGGCGGGCCCGGATCATCCGGACGAAATGGACCGGGTACTGCCGGGCCGGCGGGATCGGTTTTCCGGCGACCATCGACGATGCCCACCTCTTCGATTCCCTCAACCGAGACGGAACGGCGGTCATTGTCTTCGATCCGACGGGCGGCGGTTTGAAACGCTGGACGCCGCCTTTTTCAACGGGGATGGTGGCCGAAATCACCGGATACCTTCTTGGCCGATAAACGCCTATAATGGAGTCAGATTGATGATTCAAAAAGAGCGCCTCAGCCTCCTCAACTCTAAGGAGCCGAAAAAAGGGGATTATGTCCTCTACTGGATGCAGGCCGCCCAGCGGGCCGAAGGGAATCCCGCCCTGGAATATGCCATTCGGGCGGCCAACGAGATTCGGCAGCCCTGCCTGGCCTTTTTCGGATTGACCGACCGTTTTCCCGAGGCCAACGCCCGGTCCATGACCTTCATGCTCGAAGGCCTGGGCGAAACACGGAAGGCCCTGGCCGACCGAGGGGTGAAGCTCGTGATCATGACGGTCTCGCCCGAACGCGGGGCGGTCGAGCTGGCCAAGCCGGCGTCGCTGGCCGTCGTCGATCGTGGGTATCTCCGCATCCAGAAGGAATGGCGGGCCCGGGCGGCCGAAGACATGCCCTGCCGCCTGGTCCAGGTCGAGACCGAAGTCGTCGTCCCGGTCGAGACGGCTTCTCCCAAGGAGGAATATGCCGCGGCAACCCTGCGGCCGAAAATCCGAAGGCTCCTCCCCGAATTTCTCACGGCCTGGTCCGAGACAAAGCCGATGAAGGACTCCCTGGGCCGAACGGATGCTTCCCTCGACCCGGAAGACATCCCGGCCATCCTGTCCGCGTTGAAAATCGACCGCAAAGTCGCGGCCTCGCCGGTCTATAAGGGCGGGACGGGGGAGGCGAAAAAACGCTTTCGCCTTTTCCTGCGGGAGCGCCTCGACCATTTCGGCGACCTGCGAAACGACCCTTCGCTCGATTACCTCTCGCACCTCAGCCCTTATCTTCATTTCGGCCAGGTCTCTCCGGTCTGGGCGGCGATGAAGGTCGCGGCGACCGACAGCCGGGGCAAGGACGCCTTTCTCGAGGAACTGATCGTCCGCCGGGAGCTGGCCGCAAATTTCGTCCACTACAATCCCCGGTACGATTCACCGGACAGCCTTCCGGCCTGGGCCAGGGCCACGCTCCGCGAGCACGCCCGGGACGAGCGTCCCTCTCTCTACAGCCGGGAGGAGTTGGAAGCGGGGAAAACCCACGACCCGTACTGGAACGCGGCCCAGATGGAGATGGTCCTGACCGGGAAGATGCACGGTTACATGCGGATGTACTGGGGCAAGAAAATCCTGGAGTGGAGCCCGACGGTCGAGGAGGCCTATGCCGCGGCGCTCTCTCTCAACAATCAATATGAAATCGACGGCCGCGACCCCAACGGATTCGCCGGCGTGGCCTGGTGCTTCGGCAAACACGACCGCCCCTGGACCAGGCGGCCGGTCTTCGGTTCGGTCCGATACATGAACGACAAGGGGCTTCGGCGAAAATTCGACATCGACCGGTACGTCCGGAATGTCGGCGGACTGGGGCTCCCGCCGTCTTGACCGGTTAAGACGTTCGTTCCAGTCGGTGCTTTTCGACGAGCCGGCGGGGATAATAGGAGAGTTTGGCCCGGCGCAGGCCGGGAAGACCCATGTCCTGCTCCCGGTTGACGAAGGCGAATTCCCGCAGGGTGTTTCTGGCGAATTCCCGGTTCATGATCTGGGCCAGGCCTTCGCAGCAGGGGCTGACGATTTCGATGTGGATGACGGCCGTGTCCCGGGTCAGCCGTTCCCCGATCGAGAGGGCGGCGAACCGGCCGTCGACTTCGATTCCGCCGCCGAAAAAGCCGAGTTCCTCGAAATGGGCCAGGGCTTCCTGGATGGCCGCTTTCTGGCCCCGGGCCGTTTCCGAATCATCGTCTCTCTCGGCGAACCACTCCTCGAAGAGTTTTCGGCCAACGTCCAGGTGGCCGTTGTCCAGAGCAAGGTAACGCCACTCGTGCTCCCTCTCGAACTTGCGGATGCGGTTGCGCTTGCCGTCGAACTTCTTTCCGGCGAGCCCGGCCAGGTCCTCGACGGAATAAACATAATCGAACTCGTCGCGCTCGGGTTCGCAGGAGAATTCGCCGCCATAGGCCTCGACAAAGGAGGCCGGAACCCGGGCCAGCCGGGGGACGATGTCGAGCAACGTCCGGACGGTTTCGGGTATGTTTGTTCCGCCGACCGGGGCCAGGGCATAGGTCGGCCGCCCCGGGCAGTCGAAGACGAGGCACAGGTTCCCGTGGAGAATCGTCCAGCGGGCTTTTTCGTATTGACGCCAGATGAAATTATTGCCGAAGGAATATTCGCAGACCGGGAATTCAACCCGGTCGAAATGCCCCTGGACGACGGCCCGGTCCGCAAGCTCAAGGGGCTTGAATTCGGGGAAGAGCGGCGTCGTCATGCCCTCTTCCTGACCATGACGGCGCAAAGGCGCTTGTCGCAGCCCTCGCACCAGGCCGGGTCCTTGGCCATCCCCGAAGGGACGCGCTCGGTCCGGACGAAGCCGTGCCGCTCGAAATACCCGGGAATGACCGTAGCCAGGTAAACGTCCGTCCCGGCGGCGTCCATGACCGCTTCGATGAGACATCGACCGAGGCCGGATGTTCGCGCTTCAGGGGAGACGCCCAGGGAAACGAGCTCTCGGCAGTCGTCGTGGGCGAGCAGAGAAACGATTCCCAGAATCCGACCGTTCTCCTCGGCCAGCCAGAACGGAGCGTGTTCCATCCCGTCATAGTCGAGGCCGAGGGAGGCGGCGAGCTTGAGGATGATCGGGAAGTCTTTTTTAAGGGCCTTGCGGATCAACATGAGCGAGATATTATAGCAAAATCCGGCGGGTTTGACCGTTCCTCCCCGGTGCTATACAATCCGGCAGAGGTTTTTTCACGTGATGCAACCGATGACCGTTCGTTTCGCCCCGAGCCCGACGGGTTTTCTCCACCTGGGGAGCGCCCGGACGGCCCTCTTCAACTGGCTGGCCGCCCGAAGCTCGGGGGGCCGGTTCCTCCTCCGCGTCGAGGATACGGACAAGGTCCGTTCCGAACAGCGCTTCCTGGACGAAATTCTCGAGGACCTGGGCTGGCTCGGCCTGGATTGGGACGGCGAGCCGATCTTCCAGAGCCGCCGCTTCGACCTGTACCGGTCCAAGGCCGAATCGCTTGTCGAACGGGGACTGGCCTACCGGGACGGGGAGGCGATTCTCTTCCGTATTGTCCCGGGTAGGAAGGTCGCCTACGACGACCTGATCCACGGCCGGATCGAAGTCGAGACCGAACACATCAAGGACCAGGTCTTGATCAAGTCCGACGGCTCGCCGGCTTACAATTTTTGCTGCGTCGTCGACGACGCCGAGCTTCAGGTCACTCACATCCTCCGCGGCGACGACCACATCTCCAATACTCCCAAGCAGATCCTCTTTTACGAAGCCTTCGGTTTCGCTCCGCCCCGCTTCGGCCATATGCCCCTGATCCTGGGCCCCGACGGCTCCAAGCTCAGCAAGCGCCACGGCGGCGTCTCCGTCACCGAATACAAGGAGGAAGGCTTCTTGCCGGAAGCTCTGGCCAATTACCTGATTTTTCTCGGCTGGACTCCGCCCGAAGACCGCGAGATCATCGAACTCCCTGAGGCGGCGCGCCTTTTCTCCATCGACCGGATGAACGACGTCCAGGCCAAATTCGACCCGGCCAAGCTCAAGTGGATGAACGGCGAATACATCATGCGGAAGGGGACGGCGGCCCTGGTCCCGCTCCTTCGCGACCAGCTCCGCCGCGACGGCTTCCCCTTCGCCGCCGATGAAGAGAGGGATTGGGAGGCGATCGCCGGTCTCTATAAGATTCGGGTTAAAACGCTCCGGGAATTCGGGCCGATGGTCGAGTTCTTCTTCCGGGACGATTTCCCGGTCGAGGAAGAGGGCCGGAAGAAACACCTCGAGCCCGAGGCGTCCCGGGTCCGCCTGGCCGGCCTCGTCCCGAAGATCGCCGCCCTGCCGGAATTCACCGCCCCGGCGCTGGAGGCCCTTTACCGGGCCGAGGCCGAATCCCTGGCCGTCAAGGTCGCCGAGCTCATCCATCCGACCCGGATGGCCGTCAGCGGCCGGACCAAGGGAGCGGGGCTGTTTGAAATCATGGCCGTTCTGGGCCGGGAGACGGTCCTCCGCCGCCTTCAAAGGAACATCGCATGACCGAACCGATCGAATCCAAGCTCAAAGAGAACTTCGTCCGGGACATCGTCGA
>JAFGEN010000154.1 GCA_016931595.1 Candidatus Aminicenantota bacterium
TCACCCCCCGGGGGGAGAAGAAGAAAAGCGATTTCACCCCCCTGTTCATCGGCCCGGGTATTTCGAACGCCTCCCCTATCGGTTATGATAGACTCCGAAGATCCGGCTGGGAGTCCGTTTACGGGTTCCGGCCGAACATGGGAAAGAGCAATATGTGCGGAATCGTCGGAATGTTCAACAAGGGCAGCCGGACCGCCGACCCCGCCCTTCTGCGCCGGATGGCCGACCGGATCGCCTATCGCGGCCCGGACGAGGAAGACGGCCTGACCGACGGCCCGCTTGGGCTCTACCACAAGCGCCTGGCGGTGCTCGACCTTAAAACAGGCCGTCAGCCGATGACCGCCGAGGGGGTTTCCGTCGTTTTCAACGGCGAGATCTACAATTACCGGGACATCCGCCGTGAACTCGCCGGCCGGGGGAGGCAATTCGAGACAACGTCGGACACCGAGGTTCTGCTCAAGGCTTATCTCGAATTCGGTCCGGACTGCGTCAAGCGTTTCAACGGGATGTTCGCCTTCGTTCTTTACGACCGTCCGCGCAAGCGCCTGATGGCCGCCCGGGACCATTTCGGCCTCAAGCCGCTGTATTTTTTCGAGGGCGGCGAGGGGTGGTTCTTCGCCTCGGAAATCAAGGCCCTTCTCGCCCATCCATCCATCCCGGCGGAGGCCAATGTTCCGTCGATCCGCGAATACACCGTGTTCCAATACGTTCTCGACGAGGAGACGTTTTTCCGGGGCGTGCGGAAAGTCTGCCCGGGGCATTATTACCTCATCGACACGGAATCAGGCGACTGCCGGGCCGAACGCTTTTGGGACCTCGATTTTACCGTCGACACCCACCATACCCGGGAATATTTCCTGGAAAAACTTCGGGATCTCCTCGAGGATGCCATTCGCCTCCAACTGCACTGCGACGTGGCCGTGGGGACGACCCTCAGCGGCGGCGTCGACTCCAGCCTGGTGACCCTGCTGGCCGCCCGGTATTCGCCGTCCGTCCTGACCTGCTTCACCGGGGCCTTCCGGGAGGCGCCGGGCTTCGACGAAACGCCTTATGCCCGCCAAGTCGCGGAGAAGGCCGGCGCGGTGTTCCGGGAAATCACCCCGACAGCCGTCGATTTCATCGAGACGATCTCCGACCTCGTTTTCCACATGGACGAGCCCGCCGCCGGTCCGGGCCTCTTTCCCCAATACATGGTCGCCCGCGAAGCCGCCCGCCATGTCAAGGTCGTCCTGGGCGGCCAGGGCGGCGACGAGATCTTCGGCGGATACGCCCGCTACACCGTCGCCTACCTGGAACAAGCACTGAAGGGGGCCATCACCGAAACCAACGATGAGGGAGAACACATCGTCTCCCTGAAATCCATCCTGCCCAACCTGCCGGTGCTGCGGGAATATACGCCCCTTCTCGGCCGGTTCTGGCAGACGGGCCTCTTTGAACCGATGGCCGGGCGGTATTTCCGCCTGCTCGATCGCAGCGGCAGCAACCGGAGCATGTTTTCGGCCGATTTCCGTGAAGGATTCGACGACGAGCTGATTTTCAAACGGTTCCTCGATGTCTTCGATCATCCCCAGACGCTCTCGTATTACAACAAGATGGTTCATTTCGACCTGAAGACCAACCTTCCCGCGCTTCTCCACGTGGAGGACCGGATGTCGATGGCCTGCGGCCTGGAATCCCGATGCCCGCTTCTCGACCGGCGGATCGCCGAGCTGGTCGCTTCGATTCCCCCCAAGATGAAGTTCCACGGGGGGGAACTCAAGCATATTCTCAAGACTGCGGCCTCGGACATCCTCCCCCCCGCCGTTCTTCGGCGCAAGGACAAAATGGGATTCCCCGTCCCCCTCCACCTCTGGGTTCGAAACGGTTTGAAAAACTTCGTCCGGGATACGCTTCTCTCCAAGGCCTGCCGGGAACGCGGTCTCTTCGACCCGGCCGCCGTCGAGAAGCTCATCGACCGGGAGGAGGCCTACGGCCGGACCCTGTGGGGGCTTTTAAACATCGAGCTCTGGTTCCGCCTCTTCATCGACGGAACCGGGGAAGGACGATCATGATTCCCGAAAAAATCGCCGTCGTCGGCGCCGGAGTCGTCGGCGTCCCCATGGCCGCCTCGCTGGCCGTTTCCCGCCTGGACGATCCCTCAGCCCGTCCGGTTGAGGTCGTCCTGATTCAACGGAACTCGCCGACCTCGGGCTGGAAGGTGGCCGCGGTCAATAACGGGGACTCCCCTCTCGGGGGCATCGAGCCGGGGCTGGACCCGGTCATTCGAAAGGCGGCCGCGTCCAAAGCCCTTCGGGCGTCTTTCGATTACGCCGAGGTCCGCGACGCCGAGGCCGTCCTTTTCTGCGTCCAGACGGACAAACACGGTTTCGGGCCCGACTACGGACCGCTCCTGGAAGCGGTCGAAGCGGCAGCCGGCGCCCTCCGCAAAAAACCCGCCGGAAACAAACCGCTGGTCATCTTCGAATCGACCCTGGCTCCGACGACGATGAGTACGATCATGCGGGAGCGGTTTTCGGCCCACGGGCTCCTCGACGGCCGCGATATCCGCCTGGCCAACAGCCCCAACCGGGTCATGCCGGGTTTTCTTCTTGAGAGGATCCGGACCTCGGACAAGCTCGTGGGAGCCCTGCAACCGGAAACCGCCGCGGCCGTGGCCGCTCTCTACCGGCCCGTCGTTTCGGCCGGCCGGCTGCTTCAAACCAATAGTCTGACGGCCGAAACAGTCAAGACCTTTGAAAACGCCGCCCGAGACGTCCGGATCGCCTGCGCGGCGGAGATGGTCCGCCTCTGCGACCGGCTGGACGTCGATTTTCACGCGCTTCGAATGGAGATCAACCGTCGGCTGGCCTGGGATGACGACGCCTCGGTCAATCCCGCCGCCGTTCCCGTCGGGGGCCTTCTCGTTCCGACCATCGGAGTCGGCGGACACTGCCTGCCCAAGGACGGCATCCTCCTTCTCTGGCGGATGATCGAATCCGGCCGGGACATGAGCCAAAGTCTCATCCTCGAATCGCGCCGGATCAACGACGAAGCCCCGGCCTACGCCGCTTCGCGGACCCAAGCGTTGTGGGGTCCTCCATCCGGAAAAAGGATTGCCCTCCTCGGGACCGCCTACCGTCCCAATTCCGAGGATACCCGGAACTCTCCGACCCTGAGCCTGGCCGGAGTGCTTCAAAGCCGGGGAGCCCGAGTAACGCTTCACGACCCCCATGTCCGTCCCGGAGACCAGAATCTCGAGCGGACCGGCTTGACCGGGGCCTTCACCCGCGATCTGGATGAAGCCCTGGCCGGAGCGGACGGAGCGATCGTCTGCGCCGCCCACGAGTTTTACAGGAAGGAATGGCCCCGGATTCTCCGGGCGTTCTCCGGACGTCCCGCCGTCTTCGACGGCTGCCATCTCTTCTCCCGGAGCGAAGACCCCGATCTTCCGGGCCTGGGAAAAGGGGAAAATCCACCGTCGGATGCGCTTTCAGCCTTCGGCGCGGAGAGCTTCCGGGCAATGGAGCTCGGACTCGCCCTGGAAATCGAGGCCTACGTCGAATTCATCAACTCCGCCTATCCCGAGCCCTCAAACAGCCTTGTCTTCGACGACATCAGCCGCCTGGCCGGAACCTGCTCGACCGGCTGTCGGCTGGTTGCGCCGGGCCAGATCACGAAAGTCCCTGCTTTCGAGGGAGCGGAAACCCGGCTTGCCGCCCGAGGCGAAGCCCTGTCCCGCCGCCGGGAGATGAAGGTGCCGTGAGCGAACATCCGGCGGCCGGAATGTCCTTCGACCTGGACAATCTCTGGTCATATATGAAGACACACGGCGATCCGGGCTGGGAGAGTTATCCTTCCTACCTCGGCCGCCTGATTCCCGACGTTCTCGAATTCTTCGACAAGCGCAGCCTTCGGGTCACGTTCTTCGTCGTCGGCCGGGACGCCGCCCGGGACGTCAACGTCGAACCCCTTCAGGCGGTCGTCGCGGCCGGCCACGAAGTCGGAAATCACTCGTTCGACCACGAGCCCTGGCTTCATCGGAAAACGAGGGAGGAGATCGCCTCCGAGATCGCCCGGGCCGAGGAAGCGATCGTTCAGGCCTCCGGACAGAAACCGCGCGGATTCCGCGGTCCGGGATTCAGCTGGAACGCCGACCTGCTCGACATCCTTGACGGCCGGGGTTATCTATACGACGCCTCGACATTCCCGACGTTCATCGGGCCGCTGGGCCGCCTGTATTACTTCGCCAAGTCCCGTCTGACCGAGCGCCAGAAAGAAGACCGCAAGGAGCTGTTCGGGGGAATGGCCGAAGGGCTTCGGCCCGTCCGGCCTTACCGCTGGCAACTGGGCGGCGGGAGGACAATCCTGGAAATCCCGGTCACGACGATGCCCCTCCTCAAAACCCCGTTTCATCTGAGCTATCTCCTATACCTCGGCGGAATTTCCCCAGCCCTCATGCGGATGTATTTCCGGGCGGCTTTGGAAGCATGCCGGCTTGCCCGGACCGGGGTGAGCTTTCTCCTCCATCCCCTGGATTTTCTTTCCGGCGACGACGCTCCGGAACTGGCCTTCTTCCCGGCCATGGCCACGGACCGGAAGAAAAAACGGGACCTCGTTTCAGACGTTTTCAGCTTGCTCCGCGATCATTTTTCGATTTATTCTCTGAATGCGTACGCCGAGCGTTGCCTGGCCGCGCCCGCACTCGGGGATCGAGGTGCCCGATGAAGGAAGACAAGAAAATCCCCCTCGTTTCGGTCGTCTGCCCGGCCTACAACGAGGAAGCCGACCTGGACCGCAATCTCCGCCGCCTGGATGCTTATCTGAAGACCCAGACCGGGTACCGGTTCGAGATCATCGTCGTCGACGACGGAAGCAGGGATCGGACGGGGGATGTCGCCGAGGCGTTCGCCTCCGGGCGGGAAGACGTCCAAGTCTTTCACCATCAATTCAACTTCCGGCTCGGGCAGGCCATTCGGACCGCTCTTCATGGAAGCAACGGCGATATCGTCGTGACGATCGACGCCGACCTGAGCTACACTCCGGAGCACATCGGACTCATGCTCGAAAAAATGCGAACGAGCCGGGCCAAGATCGTCATCGCCTCGCCCTACGCCAAGGGCGGACGGACCGTCGGCATCCCCTTTGTCCGGAGGGTTTTGAGCAAGTACGCCAACAAGTTCCTCTGCCGAATGGCCACCCGAGACTTCTTTTCCGATAAGCTGACCAACATCACCGGCATGGTTCGGGCTTACGACGGGCCGTTCATTCGCTCCTTGAGCCTCTGGGCCATGGACGTGGATATCAACCCGGAGATTATCAA
>JAFGEN010000155.1 GCA_016931595.1 Candidatus Aminicenantota bacterium
GGGAAATACCCTCAGGTCGGGGCGGCTTTTTACAAGCCGACGCGGGTGCGGGAAGGCGCGTCGCTCGGGGCCAATTCGACGATCGTCTGCGGCCATACCATCGGCCGGTACGCGTTCGTCGGGGCGGGGGCGGTGGTGACGAAAGACGTTCCCGACTACGCCTTGGTCGTTGGAAATCCCGCCCGGGTCGTCGGCTGGATGAGCGAGGCGGGGGAAAAGCTCAAATTCGACGAAGCCGGGACAGCCGTCTGCCCGCGCTCCGGCCGGAAGTACCGCCTGGCGGACGGCCTGGTTCGGGATGTGACCGAGGAAGGGTGACGGCGGGACGTGTCGCGGCCGGCAGGGCGAGGGGAATTCGGCGCCGGGAATTCGGTGCCAGGTTACTTATTCCCCTTAATTTCATATTGAGCCCGTCGAGCCGGAAATTGGGGAATATGTAACCTGGCACCGTTTAACCGAATTGAAAAGAGGCGGCCAATGAAGATGAAAATCGCGACAATCATCGGGGCCAGGCCCCAATTCATCAAGGCCGCGCCGGTGAGCCGGGCGATCCGGGGGGCGGGAGCGGAGGAAAGGCGGAGGACGGAGGGAGGAGGGAGCGGCGGGAAAAAAGGAGAAAAAACGGGAAAGCCGAAGAAGAGCGCGGCTCGGGCGCGGATCACGGAAGTCCTGATCCATACCGGGCAGCACTACGACAAGAACATGTCGGCCGTGTTTTTCGACGAGATGGGAATCCCCGCCCCCGATTACAACCTCGACATCGGCTCGGCCGCCCACGGCGCCCAGACCGGGGCGATGCTGGCGGCGATCGAGCAGGTTTTGGAGCGTGAGCGGCCGGACTGGGTTTTGATTTACGGCGACACCAACTCGACGCTGGCCGGGGCGCTGGCCGGGGCGAAAATGCACATCCCGATCGCTCACGTCGAGGCCGGCCTTCGCTCCTACGACCGGAGAATGCCGGAGGAAATCAACCGGGTTGTCGCCGACCAACTCGCGGCGGCGCTGTTCTGCCCGTCAAAGGTGGCGGTTGCGAACCTGCGCAAGGAAGGCATTCGGGACGGCGTTCACGTGGTCGGCGACGTCATGGCCGAGGCGCTGGAATATGCCGTCGCCCGGGCGATCGAGCGGGAAGCGGCCCAGCCGGAAAAATTCGGGTTGGCCCGCTATGGCATCGATGAAGCCGGGTATATCCTGGCCACGGTCCACCGGGCGGAAAATACCGACGATCCAGTGCGGTTGAAGAATATCCTCGAGGCGCTGGACGTTATCGGACGGATCCGGCCCGTGGTGTTCCCGGTCCACCCGCGGACGCAGAAGATGATCGCTCGAGCGGGATGGAAGCCGAAGGGTCGGACAGCAAGGACGGCGAAAACAAAAGCGATGCCGGGGGGAGGGGACCGGCCCGGCGAGAAGAAGGCGAGAAGCGGCGGGAGAGCGCAGGAGTTGAGCCCGATGCGCACGGGAATCCGGTTCATCGATCCCGTCGGATACCTGGAGATGGCCCGGCTGGAAAGCGGCGCGACGATGATTTTGACGGACTCGGGGGGCATCCAGAAAGAAGCCTACTGGCTGAAGGTTCCGTGCGTAACGCTGCGGGACCGGACGGAATGGGTCGAAACCGTCGCTTCGGGCTGGAATGTTCTGGCCGGGGCGGACAAACGAAAGATCGTCCAGGCGGCCGAAAATTTCACGATTCCCGGGAAGTCCGAGTCTTTATACGGGCGCGGCTCGAGGGCGACGGCCCCGGCCTCAAGGCGCATCGTAGAGATATTGGCGAAGAGCGCAACACGCGCGAAATAATTCGGAAAATAATTCGGGGCCAGGTTACTGAATTCCCGAATTCAAATTGGGTTGGCCGGCTTCCAATATAGATTTCTAGATTTCTTGACAACGGCCGGGTCACGGCGTATATTATCCGGGCGAGGGAAATCGGCCGTGAAGACATCCAAGAAAAAAATCGGTACGCTTATGGACGAGCGGCTCCTCTATGAAGCCAAGAAGGCCGCTCTGGAAAAATCAATCCCCTTCCATCGATTTGTCGAGGAAGCGGTTGAACAATATATCCGGAAAGGTTCGGCGGAATTCAAAACGGCTGCGGAAAGGAGGAATGGCCGGATCTCCGGAATTTCCGAGAAACCCACCCCCTATCGGGTCCAGACGAGCGGAACATCGCCTCCCGGGGCCTTTTCCGTGCCTCTCGAAGAACGGTGGAAGCGGGCTTTGGAGGTCATCGGCAAGTATCGTTCCGGTCGAAACGACATCTCTGAACGCCACGACGAATTTGCCGCCGAAGCCTTTGCCGCGGAAGAAGGCGAAGAATAAGCCCATGACGATCTTCCTCGACACAAGCGTGTTCTTCTCGCTTCTCGACGCCGACGATGACCGCCACTCCCTCGCGGCCGATGTTTGGAGCCGGCTGGCGGGCCGGACTGAAACGCTATTGACCCACAATTACGTCCTAGTCGAAGCGTCCGCCCTGATCCAACGGCGGCTTGGGGTGGAAGCAATGCGGGCGTTTCTTGAAACCATCGTTCCTCTTCTCACGGTCGTTTGGGTTGATGAAACGATGCATGCCGCCGCGGTCGGCGCCCTCTTGACCTCGGGAAAACGCGGCCTCAGCCTGGTCGACTGCATCAGCTTTGAGGTCATGCGCCGGGCGGGCTTGAGAGTATATTTCGCTTTCGACGCCCATTTCGCCGAGATGGGCTTCGAAGCCTTCGAGGGATAACCGGGAGGAGATCCGGGGAATGGCCTCAAAGATCAATTACCGCCGGCTGGGCGAAGCCACTTCGCTCGGGCTGACCCTGCCCTCGGGGATCGCCATCGGGATGTTCATCGGTTATTGGCTGGACAAATGGCTTAAAACAGAGCCCTGGATGATCATCATCTGGACGCTCTTCGGCGTCGCCTCCGGCTTGATCAGCCTCGTTCGGGGCTTGAAAAAGCTCATGAAGGAGAGCGAGACCGGAAAGGAGGACTAGGGTCGCCGGGTCGGATTATTTCCGGGGAGAGAAGATGAGAAAAGAAGCGGGACACTCGACCTGGGCTGTGTTAAAATACGGCCCGAAAATGACACCCATGAGCCCCGACTCTTCCGAAAAAAGCGGCGGGACCGCCGTCAATTCCTTCGAACAGACGGCCCTCCGCCGCATCCCCTTTGAAATCATCATCTTAACAGCCGTCGTCGCCTCGGTTCTGGCTTTCGCCGTCAACCCCGCGACCGGCCTTTTCTTCTTCGCCGGGGGGGCTCTGGCCGCCATCTCCTTCCTCTGGATGAAGAGTACGGTGGCCAAAATTTTAAGCCGGAATAAGGCCGAGGCCGTCCGGACCGGCCTGTTGTTCTACGCCCTCCGATTCATTTTGATTTTGGGGGTCTTTTTCCTTATAATTCTGGCCTATCCGAACAGGATTCTGGCGTTCGCCGCCGGCTTTTCAATGGTCATTCCGGCCTTTGTCGTCGAGGCGGTCAAGGCGTTCGCCCTCATGAAACAATGGAAGGCCTAGAACACTCTCTCGGAATCGTCGTCCTGGTCAACCGGCTGCTGGGCCGGCCGGTCGCCGCGCTCCTCGGCCTTCTCGGGATCGAGGTCGCCGACCCGGCCCACTGCATCCCCGATTACATCGTGATGGTGTTCATCGTAGCGATCGCCATGATCGTCCTGTTCACCCTGGCCGGAAGGAAGCGCGAGATCCTGCCGGGCAAAGTCCAGTTCATCAGCGAATCGGTCATCCTCTTCTTTGAGGGCCAGATCGTCGAGATCATCGGGCCCGCCGGCCGGAAATACGTCCCGATGGTCGGCACAATCGGCCTCTTCATCGTTTTTTGCAACCTCCTCGGCCTTATCCCCGGACTCATGTCGCCGACGGCCAAGCTCAACGTGACCATCGGCTGCGCCCTGTCCGTGTTCATGTATTACCATTGGCAGGGAATCAAGGCCCAGGGGTTCCTCAAGTACCTCAAACATTTCATGGGCCCGATCCCGGCCATCGCCCCGCTCATGATCCCGATCGAGTTGATCAGCCATTTCTCCCGGGTCGTCTCGCTGTCGATCCGGTTGTTCAGCAACATCTTCGCCGAGGAAGTGCTGATCGTCGTCATCGCTTCGATCATCCCGGTCTTCCTGCCGCTTCCGTTCATGGCCCTGTCCATCTTCACCGCTTTTCTCCAGTCCTTCGTCTTCATCCTCCTGACCTGCATCTACCTGGCCGGCGCGGTCGAACACGAGGAGGAGCTCGGGCACGACGCCCACGGCCCCGGGGCCGACCCGCACCTCAAAGAAGCCCACGCGTGATACCCATAAGGAGTCTTGCCATGTCGAAAACGATGAAAACGCTCGGTCTGACGATGTTCTTCTCCGCCCTGGCCTGGACGCCGCTCCTGGCCCAGGGAGACGTCGCCACGGCCGACCCCAAGGCCAAGTTGTACATGGTCTCGCTGATCGTGGCCGGCGCGGTGATCACCCTGGCCGCCGCCGCCGGAGCCTTTTGCCAGGCCAAGGCCATCAGCAGCGCCTGCGAGGGCATTTCCCGCAACCCGGCCGGCGCCCCGACCATCCGCTTCCTGCTTTTGCTCGGCCTGATCCTGATCGAAACGCTCGTGATTTACGCCCTGCTCGTGGCCTTCATCATCCTCATGGTGAAGTGGGGCCAGTACGCGTGATTTGAAAAACGGAACCCCGTCCCGTCCGGCCGCCCCGGAAACCGACCGAGGCCCGGGCGGGCGGGCGTCCCGTTGAGCCGCGCCGATGGCAGCGCCCGTTTTCCGCATTCTCGGCGAGACGGTCAAGAGGTTCGACCGCGACCGCTGCTTTCAATACTCCGTCATCATTTCCTATTTCGCCTTGATGTGTGCCGTGCCGCTTTTAGCCCTGTTTGCCTGGGTCACGGCCCGGTTCATGGGAAATTCGGAGATCGCCGTCCGCGGACTGAACGTCTTCACCGAGGATTTTTTCGTCAAGTTCAGCCCGTCGTTCTTCGACAAGATGGCCGTGGTCGCCGACAACCTTGACCAGCTCGGCTGGTTGGGCATCATCGGGTCGCTCATCGCCGCCAGCTTCCTGTTCTCCAACCTGATCCGAATTGTCAACGAGATCTTCCGGACGAAGTACCAGCGGTCGTTCGTCTACAACCGGCTGATGGAATACCTGATCATGTTCGTGATCGGCATCATTCTGTTCATCTCGCTTTCGATCACGGCGGTCTGGACGGCCATGCACCGGGCCTTCGAGTCCACCGACTTCGTCCGGGAATACCTCAATCCGGACGCGGTCGCCTTCCTCGACAACATCTTCGTCCAGTATCTGATCCCCTTCGCCCTGAGTTGGTTCGTTCTGTTCGTGATGTACAAATTCATCCCCGAGCGCAAGGTCCACACCCGGGCGGCGGCGCTCTCGGCCTTGATCGCCGCCGTGCTGTGGGAGGTCTTCAAGCGACTCTTCGTGATTTTCGTTGTCCGCTTTTCAGCCATCGGCATGGTCTTGAGCAAGCTCATCCAGGGGACGCTGACTTCGATCATTTTCTTTTTGTTATGGCTGTCGTCGTCGCTGGTCATCATGCTGTGGGGAGCCGAGCTGGCCGCGGTGATCAACGAACGCCGGGATGCCCGGCTCGGGCTCGAGGGAAAAGTCGAA